>NZ_LZKY01000095.1:0-2400 GCF_001673055.1 Mycobacterium sp. 1245801.1 | reverse complement strand
CGCTCGACATGCCCTTCACGAACCTATTGGCCACGGTGGGGCGTTGCTGCGGTTCCGACGTCGCCGACGCGGCGGCGAGTAGGCCACCGAGGTCGAGGTCGATGCTGACCAGCGTAAATAGGCCGAGGGGCTTGATCGAGATCGTCACGTCGTAAGCGTACAACGTTTGATGTTGACATGTCTAGTAGTTGTCGCTACCGTGTTGCAGCATGCACATTCACGCTCGCCGGCACTCGCCATGTAACGCTTGCTGGTTGATATGAGCCCGCGGGTCGAACACGTCACCATCGCATCTACCGTTGTCGGCGAGCCCGCCGCCTGCGTCAACGGCGAACTGCTCGAGCCTGGCACTGAGGTGTCCATCCGCGGCAAACGTGGCCGCTTCAAATACCTGCGTGCCAGCGAGACGTCGGAAGGCCGAGTCGTTCTCGACTTCATCGGCGGCACCATCGGCCACGAGACCTGGCACAGCTTCTACCCGGAACGCATAGCAAACGTCCACAAATCAACTACCATGCGTACATGGCGGAATCGGAGGAAACCATGAGCGTTGACCACGGCGAGGATCTGATCGGGGACGCCGAAACCGGCTTCTGGCCCGACAGCGAAGCGCCGCAGGCATATGCCGCTGACACCGTTGCGGATTACCCGCCGACGGGGTCGGATCCGTATCAATCTGCTACAGACGATCCCGCGCCTGCCCGGCGCAACTGGTGGGCGCTATCGGTCGCCGCGCTGCTCGCTTCTGCGGCCGCGCTCGTGGTGGCGGGCGTTCACGGGGTGCGTGAGCTGTCGGCCCCGGCCACCCCGACGGTCATCACGAAAACTGTGGTGGCGGCCGCGCCCGACCGCGACCAGCCGTTCCTCGACGACCTGAACCGCGCCGGCATCCACTACACCAACCGCGACGCGGTGGTGGGGGACGCCTATGTGGTGTGCGTCGGTATCCGCACCGGGCACACCGTCGACGAGATGCAACAAACCTACGCTCAGGCGCTCAAGCACCCGGTGTCTGAGATGGCCCATTTCATCGACCTGGCGCACATGCACTACTGCCCCGAACTGGTGCTCAAGTGAACCGCGGGGTGAGTGGCAAAGCGAAATTCGAGCTGCGTCAGATCCTGATCGCTGAGCAAGAGATTTGGGACGCGGTGACCGCGTGGGCACGGTTTAAACGGATGCCGTTGAAAAAAGTCGAGACCGCCGCCGACGACGACATACCCACGTATCGTTCAGCCACGGACAACTGACGTAACGCAACGTTATCGGTACTCCACAGGAGATGAAATGAGCAGAATCACTGACCACTGCGGGCCATACGAGGCTCCGGAGCATTTCACGCGCCACATAACCGTCGAACTACCCGAGCCGTCCGACACTGACGACAACGGCCAGGTCTACTTCGGCGATTACGACATTCGCGTCGACAACACCGGAGGTTCGAGCGGCCCTGGTGACATCTGGACAGACTTCGGGCTAGGCAGCGAAGTCCTCGGATGCTTCACTCCCACTGAGGTCCGCAGAATCGCCGCCGAGCTTCTGGCAGCGGCAGTGCTCGCAGAATCCAAGCTCGCATAATGCCTGACATAGAAGCGAAGCAGTTCTTCGGGGAGTTGGCCGTGTTCGTGGCGACACACTCGTCACAAGGTAAGAAACTCCCCAAGAGCCAATGGCACCCGCACATCAGCGATGGACGCTTCGGGGAGTGTTACGAAGGCGACTCTGCCGGGGCGCGAGAGCTAGCCGCCGATTTATTGGCCGCCGCCGATGCTTACGACGTCTTAGCGACAGAACTCAACCTGACGTAAAGCCCCCAAGTTATCGGCAAGGAGAAACGATGGGTGACGAGCCTGTGGTGGCGAGCATGTTCCCGCAACCGAAGCGGCCTGAGCCGCCCTGTGGCTGTGACTGGTGGGCCTGCCCCGACTGCCACCCAGAGAATGACGACGAGACGACATAAGGAGAAGATATCGGTGATTACCCTACTGTGCATCGTCGGCGCCGCGGTACTCGTCGGCACGCTACTGGGCCGGCGCAAGCCGCGCCGCTAGGAGAAATAGCCGGTGACCATTAAACGCGCCGTCGACGTGCAAGTCGGCGACCTGCTCGCCCCGGCCGGGCTGCTGGTGCACAAGGTCGAACACGAGCCCGACGAACAGTGGCAACGCAAAGGCGGCCGCGGCCGCAACGCCGTGTTCCTGACGTTCGGGCCGCCGCCACTGTTCCGGATGTGGTTCGGCGAGTACGACACCCCCGTCGAGGTGCTCGACGGATCAGCAGGGCAGCCCGCCCGACCCGACGCACGGGACCGTGATGGGCATGCACCCTGACGTCGCCCCGCAGACACCACACGCCACCACCAACGCCACCAAAGCTTTCCTCACCATGGTCATAGGCTGG
>NZ_LZKY01000094.1:0-22812 GCF_001673055.1 Mycobacterium sp. 1245801.1 | reverse complement strand
CGCGACCGGCTCGTCAGCCGCCGCCGGCGCAGCCGGGCCCGGACCGAAAACCCTTCGCCGGCAGAAGTGTTCGCGGCGGGTGGGGGAGTGGGTGGTCGGCGGCGATGGCGTGCAGGTAGGGCGCCGCGTCGGTGTGCTGGCCGTCGATCCATACCCCGGCCCACATGCCCCAGCAGGCGTGCCAGGTGAGCGCCTGTTGGGCGCACCATGGTCGGGCCGGGCAGTTCAGGCATGCAGCGAGGGTGTCGCGCCGGTGTCGCCGGTTAAACCAGCGCTCCGGATCACGTTGGCAGGGCAGCGTTTTCGCCGGTGGCGCTGCACCGCGCACCAGCCGCCGGTGGGCCATCCTCGACAGCGGCCACCATGCTCGCCCGCAGTTGCGGGCACTGCGAAGTGCTCACCGAGCAATGCCGCTATAGCTTCGACCGGCTCGTCAGCCGCCGCCGGCGCAGCCACGCCCGGACCGAAAACCCTTCGCCGGCAGAAGTGTTCGCGGCCTGCACAGCTTGCGCCGAACTTGTGGCCAACCTGCAACCGCAGCTGGCGACCCGCGCAGGCTACGTCATCGACACCGGCCGCGACCCCGCGTTGGCGCCTTTCCATTGGCGGGCATCGCGCTGGGTCCTGCTCGGCCACGACGGGGGGCTCACCGAGCTGGCACAGGGCGCCCAAAGCGCCTAGCGGCTTAACCGCGGTTAAGTCTGTGCGGCCGAGCGCCGCCGCCGCCCCAATGCCTGCTCGACCAGATCTGAGGCGAAATCCTGCGCAGTCAGCAGCACATCGTCGCGTTTGGCCTCCAGCCACGCCTGACGAAGTCGCTGCGCAGTGCCCGGCCGCAACCGTAAGGTCCGCGGCGCCTCCCCCGACACCGCGGCCCCCGACCGCCCCGGGGTAGGCAGCGCCGACACCGAGACCCGGGGCTCTTCCGTCACAGTGACAGGTGTCGACGCCGCGATATCCCGGGCAAGCTGATGGCTTTCAGTCGCCGCACGAGTTTGAGCCCCCGCGCTCGACAACATGCCGACGACGGCGGCAGCAGTGTCTTTCTTAGGCATGATGCTTTCCTCGATTCCGTCGGCCCTCATCAACAAGGGTCATCACCTCAACAGTGAAGCTGGCGTATGCCTGCGCAAGGTCCGGATCGGCATCCAGATCACCCAGCACGACCTGCTCACTGACCATCCGCTCAGCGGCCGTGCGCTTCGGAATAATCGTGTCGAAGATCGGCAACCCGTCATCACGCAGCGCATGCAACGTCTCGCGACTGATCAACGTCTGCGACTCATACTTCGTCAGCAGAACCCCCAAAAAAACGGCTGACAGCACCTGATGTTTACGCAAGGTCGACGACCACTCCAAAAACATATTGACCCCCCGCCTCCCCCACTTGCTGGCGTCGGTCGGCACCACAAACCAGTCGGCGGCATTCAGCGCAGTGATCACCAGCTGACCCAAGTTCGGCGACAAATCCAGCACGATCGCGTCATAACCGCCATACACCGGCTCCAGCGCCATCGCCAGCTGTTCCTCACGCCGATGCATCGTCACCAGCTCCATGTCCAGCTTGGCCACCGCCAAGGTGGACGGCACCAAATCCAGCGCATCCAGCCGTGTCTTGCGGATCACCTTGCCGATCGGCGCGCCCTCCCCGATCAAGTCGTAAATGTCGAACTCCACGTCATCGTCAGGATCGAACATCGACGTCGAGTTGCCCTGCGGGTCACAATCGACCAGTAAGGTGCGCCATCCGCCCCGCGCCAGGCCGGCGGCGAGGTTCACGGCAGTGAACGACTTACCCACCCCACCCTTGTGATTAGCGATCGCAATCACTTCCGCTTTCACCATAATCACTCCTTTAACGTCTGCCGCATCTATTACAGCAAGTGACCGCGTGTCCGGGTGTCACAGCGACGGCGTGTCGCGGCGATCTGATCACCGGGGCACGGTGCGATTCAGCCACCCAGACGCGGAGTGATGACATGATCGGGTGATGTTGCGACACCGCGGCGCCGTGACGAGATCGCCAGATCACAGCGCGACGCTGCGACCGCATCACGCCATCACCGGGTAACCGAGCCTCAAGATCACGCGGCAGCGCCGCGATCACATGATCGGATCACCCAGGGATTCGGTCACGCTGTCACTAAGTGATGGCGCCACGCGGTGGCCTTGTATCGCCATGATGCGGTCACGCGGTCATCACGCGACTCCATCACCGAACGGCGGTGTGACCATGTGACCGGGCGAGCCGGCGATCGAATCATAAGGTCACCCCGTGATCGGGTGATCGCGTAAAGAGATCATCGGATCACCCGCGATGCATTCACACTGTGACCGCGTGATCACGTGGCCCCGTGATTCTGCGATTCAGTGATCTGCACTTATGCTGCTCGGCGCGCAGGCGGCCATCAATTGTGACGGGCACACCGCGACGACGGTCCCCGGACGACTAGGCGCAAACGACGAGAAACCCAGCTGCGGGTCCGGCATTGGATATGCGCGTCGGTAACCTCGCGCCGAGTGCAATGCCGACCGCCGGCGGGGGAGAGGCGAGCCGACGTGCGCGTTAACACGATGGTCATTGCCGCGCCCACCGGGATGCCGCAACGTGCAGCGCGAAGCAGTGTCGTCTGGTGAGGAATTTGCACGCACCAATTCATCAGCGTCACTGGCGACGCACGGCGGTCGGGCCACAGTCGGCAACCCCGAGCAAGTCCATGCGATCCCGGCGGGGGAGCGCCTGCAACAAACGCCGTCAACGCCACATACCCCGACGCCCTCACAGGGGCGCCACTTAACCGTGGTTAAGTCGCCCCGCGCCTCACAGCTCGCCGTGTTTCGCCCGGCTCCGCGGCCGCTACCGAGCGATGTCCTCGACGCCGGCGATGTAACCCGCCATCGGAGCCGGTCGCCGCGGTACCGGCAAGCAGCTACTGCCACCGCCAACGTCCATCGCTGACATCTATACGAGTGCGTGGTCGCTGGTGCTGTCTATTGCTCGCGCAGCGAACTGGCTGCGAAGCTGATCGGCACGGGCTAACCAGGCATGCACCACTAGGGGCGACCGTGCTGGAGTTCCCGCTCGGGCGCCGTGCACAGCTCAGTCGCCGCAATCTCAGTACCACCATCCTTGCCGCGGTGACGTTGCCCTCACAAGCATGAATCACCAACTCCTCAAGCCACTCCCGCTGCTCAATCTCAAAGCGGCCGGCCTTGGGCTCACCAGGCCGGTCATGACCGCGCGCAGCGGCGCGGACGGACCCAGGCCTGCGCGCGAGGCCCGAGCGAATACGCTGCGCCTCTCGTGACGTGCCCGATGGTGGGTTCGCTGACCGATTGAGGCGATGACCGTGTCCGCAGCCAACCCGCTGCGGTGACCACTTAACCGCGGTTAAGTCGTCACCATGAACCACCGCGGCTATGCCGCCCTTTGGCTCGGTCGCAGCCTCTCACCCGATCCCGACCCTTTCCAGCGTGTCGAAGCGACAGGCGCTTTCAGGCGCCGTAAACTGCCGCTGTCTCATCCGAAGTACCCCGGCAACGCCGGGGGAAGCATACGGAAAGGCCATTCATGGCTGTTCACGTCGTTCTCAATCAGAAGGGCGGCGTCGGCAAAAGCACGATCGCTGTCAACCTGGCCGCCGTCACCGCCGATGTCCTCAACCACAACGACGACCCGGACGCGAGCTCACCAGTAGCCGCGGTCTCCATCGACCCCCAAGGATCGGCCATCTGGTGGGCCGCGCGAATAAACGATCTTCCCTTCCATATCGTGCAAGCCCACGACGACCTCGATGGCCTCAAAAAACTCGGGGAACTCCCCGGCATCCAACACGTCTACGTCGACACCCCCGGATGGATCGACCTCGGCGCTGGCGATGACTCCGCCGACCCACTGGGCCGCGGACCCGCCGCTGACGCCTTACGAGTAGTGCTCGATGTCGCCGACCGCATCATCGTGCCCATCGAAACCGAGCCGCTCAGTTTCGACCCCACCGCACGCACGATCAGCAAAGTCATCCAACCCCGACACATCCCCTACACTGTCGTCATCAACAACTGGGACCCCCGCGACGGTGCTCACGACCTCAACGAGACCAAAGAATTCATCAAAAACAACGGCTGGCCCCTGGCCCACACTGTGATCCGGCACTACAAGCTGCACGCCCGCGCCAGCGCCGATGGACAAGTCGTCACCGAATACCCGGCCAATAGGGTGGCGCTGCAAGCCCGCGAGGACTTCTTCAAATTCGCCCTCGAACTCAATGTCGGGGACGGCCGCTAATGGCCCGCGGGCAACGCACCAACCTGGCCAGCCTCAGCAGCTCCGTCGGCGACAAATCACCGGTCGAACAACTCACCGCGATGCCCAGCCGCACCACGCCGCTGACCGACCTGACGCCCAATCCCCACAACCCACGTGACGACCTCGGCGATCTGTCCGATCTGGAATCGATCGCCGACATACAACTGCAGCCCGCCGTCGTCGTCACTAAAAGCGCCTACCTCAAGCTCTATCCCGACGATGTCATCACCGCCCGCTTCGTCGTCATCAACGGCTGCCGCCGCCTGGCCGCCGCCCACAAGTACGGCCGCACCGACTTGGCCGTCGTCATCAACGACGACATCGCCCGCGACCGCATCACCCTCATCTCGGCCTCGATCGCTGAAAACGTCGACCGACAAGACTTCGACGTCATCGAAGAGGCCAAAGCCGTGCAAGCCCTGGTCTCCGAATGCGGCAGCGCCGTCGACGCAGCCACCCGCCTACGTAAAACCCAAGCCTGGGTCTCCCAGCGCCGTGCGCTCTTGGCGCTAGACCCCCGACTGCAAACCGCCCTACGCCGAGGCGAACTGGCCATCCGGGAAGCCCGCACCCTGGCCCGCGTGCCTCTCGAGGAGCAAGTCGCACGTTGGCAAGCCGCCCAAGAACGCAACGCCGGCCCACGTCCGACCAGCAACCCTCCCGACGCGCGCGATCCCAGCCCGTCGCGCGTCATCGCCCGCGCACTGCGCCAATTCCCCGCACAGCCGACACTCCTGGCCGATGCGTTGCGAACCCAGCTCGGGCCCGACGGAGTCAAGACACTACTCGCGGTGCTCACCGACGAACCCGCTCCGGTCTGACACATCAGCCTCATCGTCACGTGACGATTCAACACCGTGATACCCCGAGCCTATTAAAAACCGCGCGCCGCAACCCTCATGCGCCGTTCCGGCGCGACGAGGCCCACGCCGCGCGTGAAGCGGTCTCGTCAAAGCTGGTCCGCCAGGTCTCCCAGATTGCCCGGCACCATGAATTGAGCCAACGCGTCCAGGTAGTTGCGCGCGACGGCGCGGTACTTATCGGCGGCTTCGTGCGTGGAGCGATCGGCGTCCAGCAGCTCTTGCTGCGCGGCGATCAGCAGCCGATTGGCCTCGGCTAGCGAAACAATCTGTGCCCGAAGATTATCGACCACTGCGCTCGGCGGTGGGGAAGGGGCGACTGCGGGCTGCGTTGGCAATTCGTCGGTGTAGACATACCAACGCAACCGCTCCGGACGGGGCATCGCCCCGCCCCGAATCTCGCCGGCCTTAATCGCTCGGATGATTGTGCGCGGGTCCTTGCCCAACCGCTTGGCCGCTTCCGACAGCGACACCACCGCACCACCCGGTGTGGTTTCCACACCCGGCGGCGGCTGCTTGGGCTGTGTCATCGTCGGTAACTCCGGCGCGAAATCGCACTACTCCCGGAAAGGCCATATGCTGCTAATTAGCAACATCATAACGACATGGCGGCTCAATATCGGCCTGGATGCCAAATTTAACGACACGGATGTCCTAAACTAACGACACGACGATCAGCGCCGAAGACACCGCCGAAGTCCGGAGGATAAGGTGAGCAACAGCGAACAGCGCAAGCTGACAGGCAAAGTCCTGGTGCGCTTTACCGAAGAAGACCTCGAAGTGCTGCAACGCGAGGCCGACCGACAAGGCGTCAGCCTCCCATCGCTCATGCGCGAACTGAGCCTGCGCACCCTCGTCCCGCAGGCATCCTGACCCCGAGCGAACCACCGCACCCGCGCCCAACTAGCCAACCGCAGGTCTTTTCCGTGTGATCCCGCACGAGCAGCATCGCACCACGCCGGTGAGTAACACCTCGGTAGTGCGGCCCGGTGCTCGCCCGGACCCGGGCAGATCAATAGCCATACAGCGCTAGTTGTGTGAAACCACACCGTCGGTGAGCCCTTGGCGAGTCGCCAGGCCGGCGGCGCCGCCCGTGCGCTGTGCGGGCGGTGGTCGTCGCAGTCATACCTCATACCACGGACGGAATCGGCGCGCTCTCGCTCTGAAGTCCGGTGTGCGTACATTCTCGGCCAGAATACTGTTGTAGCGCTCGACTTTTCGTGGTGCCGCGTGTGTAGCCTTGATCCGCTGATGCGGCTCCGAGCATGGCTCAAGCGAATGCGTCGGCTCGGTAGCCACCCCCAGCAGCTAATAACAGCGGGGGATTGGTCCCATCCGCCCCGGCCAGTGGTGATCGTTGCCGATCCAGGGCCATCGCCGTCGTCGCGGCGAGCACGTCAGCACGTGGCGGTGCCGATCACCCGGGACACCGCCGATAGCGCGGGACACATGGGCACAGACGGCGTCGACGAGATGCAAGCTAGGCATCCCCGGCCACCTGCAGATTAGGCGTATTCGCCCACATCCGACGAACCTCCCCGAGGAAATGGGGGGCCGCCAAGGATGGGCGCCCACCGGCGCGAGATAACTATGCCAATCAGCACCTGACGCCCGAACTTTCGGCTTGGGATGCGCAGCTCCTCGAGGGAAGTCGCAGCCAGCGATGGTTGCGTATGTCATATCAGCCGGGCGAGATCGCCGTAAACGATAACCCAATCGACTCCGGGGGAAAGGTTGCTGAGATGCTGGTGCGGCTATCTGGCGATTGATTATCCCTGCGCGACAACGCACATGGAGTTGGTGATGCTGCGGCCGGTGACGGCTTGCTGCTATGTCGCGACCGGGCAGCTGGTAGCGCTGACAGCGAAAGTCGCCTTTCTGGGCGCCGAGCGGGCCGATGAGGCGGGGGTTCAAATCGCGATAATGAGGGCGGCTAGAGCTGGCAACCGATGTGACTGCGCCGGTGTAAAGCGGCAGCTCACAAGGCCTTTCGGCAACACGATCGGTTGTGGCCCTGCTGAGCACGGCTGAAACAACGCGTCGGTCAGTATCCGATCGAAGGAAGGTAAGCGCCTCTTGGGTCTTGATATAGGCCTTTTGTCATCAGGTTCAGCAGGTACACAACGCGCAACTGCTGGCGAAAGCACCAGCGCAGCAGTTCGCAGTTGCGCGCCGGCACCAAGAAGCCTGGTCCAGGAAACGCCTCGGCTGCCGATATCAGCGCAATGAGATCGTCATTAGTTTCGGCGACGGAGTGCGTGAAAAATCCAATTCCCGTGGTGTAGCCAGTGATCCGGCCGTGACGTTCGACGACCCGGGCCGCCGACTCAGCAACGGCGTCTTTGAGTTCCCCCGCGCGGTCATGGCCGTGTACCCGCACACACAGCGCATCACACTCCTCGAGATCGCTATCCACTGCCGCTCGGATGCCATAACCCGGATACGCCAGCTTTACTGGGTGTCCCTGCACCGCGACCAATGGTTCACGGACATCGAAACCGAGCTTGGCGTACAAACTCATCGATCGGTTGTGATAGGCGACTTGCACCAACCGCACCCCGGGCGTGTGTTGTGCAGTGCATCGCTGGAGCACTTCCCGCATCAACGTGGTGCCAACGCCGCAGTTCTGCACGACGGGAGCCACGGTCAGCGGACCGACACTGAAGATCGTTGAGCGTTCATCGAGAAAGTTGCTTCCGATGATTCCACCATCGTGTTCTGCAACCAGGCCGAAGATACCCGGATGTGCACTCAGCGCTGCTATTAACGCTGCTGCCGGCGAGCATGAGGGAAACTCAGCGGGGAACCGATGGTGATCAGCAATTGCTGCGAACGCTTCGTAGCATATCCGCCCGCACTCCGGCGCGTCGGCTGGAGTTGCGAGACGCACTCTTATGTCCATGTATGGATCGCCCTCTCGTGTCGGTCGATCTAGCTCTGTGCATGGGCTCCGCTGGCCGGTTGCCCTCCTGAGCCTGCGTGAGCCATTCACGCGGTTTTTCGGCACTTCGTTAGGCCGAGCAACTACCGCAGCCGAACATCTGACAGCCTCGCTATCTCGTGTGGCACAGACCCGTTAGGTCAGCCAAGTGATCACCATCCGAGACGCCGCCGGGTATCGAGCCAGCGCTTCGCCAATCTGGCCCTCTGGCATGACGTCAAGCACTGCGCCTCAACAGAACCGAACTAGTGGCCCCACCCGGCGCACCAGGTGCTGGTGGGTGTTGTCGATCAGCGATTCGGTGAGTGGGCGTGCGGAGGTGCAACATTGACGTCACCGATGCGTGCTTTATGACGGTTGACTGAGCGAGCAACCCCAGCAGGGTGCATTGCCGTACTTTGACAAACCGGTACACACGCAACAAAATTCCCTGAACAAGCACTTCGCTGCTACGACGAGTCAGTCGTCGGACGCGCAGCAGCAGCTGGTTGACCAGCCGGAGGACATCCCGCGAAAACGGTGGTTGAAGACTTCGTGCCGATGCTGCGTCCCAGGCGTTTTCGCAATAAGTACCGAGCGCGCGGCAGCAGTTACCGGGTTGGACAACTTATCTCCTCCACTGGATAGGGGCAGTCAAGGCGCAACCGGCGCCGGCCTTATCGCTAGCGCGTCGCTCACCCGGCTGCCCGGGCCGAGGCTTCACTTCGACTATTCCCTGTGACCGGGCCTAGAGCATCGGCCGAATCGCTTATATATAGACGAGGCGATTTGCTAACAGCCGACCGGAATGCCAATAAGGATCGCAGAAACATACGCATGGCCGCGCACCAGGAGTCCGGAGTTCTCGGCCGCTTCGACGTCGACTTCGAGATGCGCTGGAAACAGCGACTCCACTGGGAGCTATCTCGGACCTGCGTCCGGACACGGCTTACCACTGCTCGGGAGCACCGCTGGCGCGGCTTGAAGGTGAGAGAGCCATCAGCCGGCTAGTTGCTCGATTCGACCGATCACATTGGACCACGAAGCGGTTTTGCAACACCCGAACAGGACCTTGATCCGCGGACTGACCACACTTCCGATCTTTCTAGACGAACCTGTCCGACGCGCACGTCTGTGAGGCCTAGTGAATATTAGACGCACAAGCCTGCTCGGGACGACACCACGACGGCAACGAGCGACAGTTCCACGGTCATGCCGGTCGCGCGGACGTACCTTCATGCGCCACCTCGGCCGGTGACGTTCACCCCGCATCGGCAGCCCCGACGCATACATCGTTAGAACCTGCGGAATATACCCGTTCCGACGTACGTTGAACGACTGCGTTTCATGCACCGTGGCAAGGATAAGCGGAGATCAAAATTGTGCGCGCAAGCGCAGCCGACAGACTGGAGCAAGCCTGGGTGAGCGAGATGATCCCCACCGGAACTGTGACACTGCTACTGGCAGATGTCGAAGGGTCGACTCGGCTCTGGGATTCAGCTCCTGGCGAAATGACTGCTGCCATCGCCACGCTCGATCGCACCCTGTCAGAAGCGAATGCGACGTACGGCGGCGTTCGGCCGATCGAACAAGGTGAGGGTGACAGCTTTGTCGTGGCATTCGCACAGCCCAGCGATGCGATCGCCTGCGCGCTGGAGCTACAAAGAGCACCCCTTGCTCCTGTCCGGTTACGCATCGGTGTGCATACCGGCGAAGTGCAATTACGCGATGAAGCCAACTACGTCGGACGCACCATCAACAGATCAGCGCGGTTACGCGATTTGGCGCACGGTGGGCAAACGGTGCTTTCTGGCACCACAGCAGATCTAGTCATCGACCGTTTGCCCGCAGACGTGTGGCTAACCGACCTTGGCACGCATTACCTTCGTGATCTGCCTCGGCCAGAGCGGGTCGTCCAGCTGTGCCACCCAGAGCTGCGCAATCACTTTCCGCCCTTACGCACATCGAGTTGTGTTGTGACTCATAGCATTCCTACACAGCTCACCAGCTTCATTGGACGGATCGACGAACTCAACGACGCAGCACAACTGTTGGCCGACAACCGACTGATCACTCTCACCGGAGCGGGAGGAATCGGCAAAACACGGCTGGCTCAACAGCTCTCGGTTCGGCTAGCCGGCGGCTTCCATGACGGAGTGTGGTATGTCGACCTTGCGCCAGTCAGCGGCGCCGACCTCGTCGCCAGCACAGTCGCCCGGACGCTGGGTGTATGCGATCAACCGGGACGCTCGGCAATAGACAGCCTCACTCATGCCGTCGGCGATCGCCACATGATGATCGTCTTGGACAACTGCGAACATGTACTCGACGTATCCGCGATGGTCGCTAGGGACATGATGGCAGGCTGTCCAAGACTGAAAGTACTTGCCACCAGTCGCGAGCCCCTTGGGGTGGCGGGCGAGGTGATCATGCGGGTTCCATCGTTACCGATAGCTGGCGACGCAATCCAGCTGTTCGCTGAACGGGCGCGGCTTGCCCGGCCCAACTTTCAGATCACCGACGACAATGCCGCCGCCGTGACCCAGCTCTGCCAGCGGCTTGATGGAGTGCCACTGGCTATCGAGTTAGCCGCTGCCCGAATGCGTGCAATGTCGATAGTAGAAATTCTTGAGGGGCTGCACGACCGCTTCCGGCTACTGAACCGCGGTGCCCGCACCGCAGTGCCACGCCAACAAACCTTGCGTGCCTCCGTTGACTGGTCACATGCACTGCTGACTGAACGCGAACGAGTTCTGTTTCGTCGACTGGCCGTGTTCATGGGAGGGTTCGACCTCGACGCTGTCCGGATGGTCGCAGGCACTGGCAAAGCCGAACGCCACCAAGTGCTGAATGAGCTCAGCCAACTCGTCGATAAGTCACTGGTGCTGACCGAAGAACATCGAGACCGAACACGCTACCGACTCCTGGAAACGGTGCGTCAGTACGCCCTCGAAAAGCTCTGCCACTCCGGTGAAATCAACACAATTCGCACTCGCCATCGCGATTACTACCGCTCACTGGCGGCAAAGTTCGACACTTTGACACCTACCGACGTGGAATCGCACGCCGAAGTAGCGGAAATCGAAATCGATAACCTCCGCGCGGCTTTCGCTTGGTGTCTTGAGCAAGCTGACGCTCCTTCAGCGCTGACCCTTGCCTCGTTTCTACAGCCGTTCTGGCGACGGCGCGGCAGAATCCAGGAGGGGCTTCGCTGGTATGACGCGGCCCTCGCCCTCGCCGACACGGCCGGTACCACACTCACACCGGCAGTGCACGCACGGGCGCTAGCTGACCGGACCATGCTGACCGTGTCAGTTGCAGACCCCGGGCGCAAGGACGCGGCAACGGAAGCATTGGAGCTTGCGCGCGAGATCGGAGACCCCGGGCTTTTGCTCAAGGCATTGAGCGCGTGGTGTTGTGTCTCGTCCTATAGCGCTGAAGCTGCCGAGGAAGCCTTCTCCGAGGCCATTAATCTCGCCCGATCCGATGGAGATCTGACGGCGTTGAGTCAGCTCCTTCCGTTCCAGGCATTTGCCGCCTTACTCGCAGGCGATCCCATGGGGGTGCTTCAATCCGCGCAAGAAGGGCGCGACATCGCCCGTTCAATCGGCGATCAATTCACTGCACGGCACTGTTGTTGGAACATCGGGATGGCGCGACTGTGCAGCGGTGATCTGAAGGGAGCCCTACACCAATTCGATGAAGTGATGGCCGACGCTGACGCATACCAGGACCCGATCTTCAGTGTGGGCGGCCGCTTTGGTCGCAGCATGGCGCTCGCGTTCCATGGTCAAACAGCAGCAGCCGTTTCCACCGCTGCCGCCGCAGCCGAGCAAGCCGCCGAACTCAGCGATTCCCTGGCGGGCTTTACCTACGCGGGCCTTGCCCTGGCCGCCTTGGCCGCCGGCGACGTTGCAGCGGCCGAACAAGCCAGCGAAGCGGCGCGCTTGAGCCTACGGCCGGAACTGCGGGCACTTCATTGGAATCCCCGTGCGGAGGTCGCGCTCGCCCGGGGCAACCTCGCTGCGGCTCGACGTGCCGCCGACGACGCTGTTTCCACGACAACCGGTTCGAACGCCTCCAGGGCGCTGACGATTCGGGCGCGGATTGCGGCCGCACAAGGACAGATCGAGCACGCTCGGCGTGACACACTACGGGCCTTAGGTTGCGCGTCGGAGACGAACGCGTATTTGAGTACACCAGACACGTTGGAGTGCCTGGCCAGCTTGGTGCACCATGGGGGCAAGTGGCGAGACGCAGTACGCCTCTTAGGGGCCGCCGAAGCGATGAGAGATCAGTTCGGGCAGGTCCGCTTCCAAATTTACGACATTGAGTACCAAACGTTGATCACCTCGCTTCGTGAGGCGCTCGGCGACCAGGAATTCGAGGACTTCTGGGCCCAGGGCGCCGCACTGTCTACCGAGGAGGCGATCGCATACGCCCATCGCGGCCATGGCACCCGCAAACGGCCGTCGCATGGCTGGGCTTCCGTGACGCCCACGGAGCGCGACGTTGTCCGGTTAGTCTGCGCTGGACTTGCCGATAAAGACGTTGCTGCAAAACTTTTCATCTCGCCGCGCACCGTACAAACGCACCTCACCCACGTCTACCGCAAGCTGGGCGTTCATTCGCGCGTTCAGCTCGCACAAGAAGCTGCGCCGTATGTCTAAGCAGCACTGTGGGCGTCCAAGTCGCTACAGCAACGTCGGCAATACCTCACCTTTCCGCCCGAACCCGTCTAGCAGCTTCTGCAGAAACGCAGACCTTGGTGACGAACCATTGGTGGTGTCGGCGACCAGGTGACGGTGCACCCGTGAAGACTGCCCCGATTTACCCGGCGTTTCAAAGCGATCGTGGCCGCGGCCGCGCAGGACGTACACGGTCGCGTCTTCGGTGGACACGCCCGGATTTTCAAGGGCTCAGCGCCCTTAATGCACTGTCTCCCATAGCCTCGCACACCGACGTGGTGAGTGCCTCACGCTGCCGCGGGACGCCAGATGGCGAGTTGAACGCGCGGCGGGGGAACTACCTTGCGAGAGGCAACCTCGTCGAAGAGTTCGTAGGAGATGCTCGGCCCCGGCGACAATAGCCTGAACAGTCAGGCGCCGCCGGATCAATCCGAGGACCTCTCGACCGGCGCCCGCGAGGTGTTCGACGACATTGCGCCCGATAACACCGAGGGCGCCCGCCACCAACGTCCGGGTTTTGGCATCGTCAATCGGTTGGATTGTCACGACGACTCCGTTCTGTAGGGCAGTGGGGACTGGACGGGGGTTGGCTTGCCGAGCGCATTCACCCATCGCCGTTGAGTAACAGGCTCAACTGGGCGCGCGAGTTGATGTCGAGCTTGCCGAAGATGTTGCGCAGATGAGTGTTCACGGTGTGCGGCGAGAGGAAAAGCTGTTGTGCCGCAACACGATTGCTGGCCCCAGACGCGACGAGGTGAGCGACTTTAAGTTCACCGTCGGTCAGGCTGCCGATACCGGTTTTGGGTCGCGGTGGAAAAACGATCCGTCGTGCCACGCCGTGCTCGCGCAACACATGGGCGACTCGGTAGGCATCTGCCGAGGCCTGGCAGTCGATGTAGGTATCGAAGGCCGCATTGAGCTGGTCGACGGCTTCCGGGCAACGCTGTAGGCGGGCGAGCTCACGGCCGGCGTCTTCAGCCGCGGCTGCGTACAGCAGCGGACGCGAACAACCCTCTAAAGTCTTCGCCGCGCCCAACAATCCATCTGCGTCACGCTCGAGAACGGCGCTAGCATGGCATGCGACGGCGAAAAACAGTGACACAGGCAGGTTATCGCGCCTCAATGTCGCGGCTGCTTGCATGACGCGCGAACGCAGGCTGGCATCACCGGCACCGGCCGCCACGCGGGCAGCCAAGATGAGGTGATCAAGGTCTGCCATCCACAACGGGGTCTGTAGCAGCGGGAAATCATCGGCAAGCCAGCGCAGCGCCTGGTGCACGTCACCACGCTGCCACGCCGCATGGGCCAGCGCCGCAAGAGCTTCACGCCGCACCGCCGGCCCACCGTGCGCACGAGCGTCGCGCGCCTGGATGCCGACCTCGCGCAACAATACACGGTCATCGGTATGGGCGGCGATCTGCGACAAAGCAATCATGCCGATCTGGCCACCGAGCCGGCTCCACGTCATACGCTCTGCGGCCGGTACAGAATCAACGACTGCACGCGCTGCGCTCAGTCGCCCCAACGCCAGTTCGAGCAGCGCTCGCAGCCCGGTAAACAGCCGCAATCCCATCAGGTTGTTGTTGACCCGTGACCGACGCAATCCTTCGCCGACCGCCGCCGCGGCTTCTTCGGCCGAACCCACCGTAATCATTAGATTTGCCCGGTTCGCCGCAGCGACCAGCTTGATCACCCCGGGCTGGCTGGCATGCATCAACTCGCCAATCCGGTCCAGACGAGTCTTGGTGTCCTCGGCTTGCCCCTGCGCGCAGACGAGGTTGGCCAGCGCCACTTCCGCCAACAGCCCACTGGCCGTATCACCGCTTGTCCTTGCCGCAGCCAGGGCCTGCTCGGCGGTCTGGCGAAGCTCGTCATCTTGGCCGTCCACCGCCAGGTTGTAGGCCAGCCACGCGAGATGGCGTGTCCTGATGTCGTCGCTAATGTTGCTCAATTGGAGTGCGCGGCGATTCTCCTCTGCTCGCCGGCCGGGCAAGTGGGTCAAGCTGGCGGTGGCGAGCCGAACCTGCGCCTCCTCTTGCGGTGACAAGTCGCTGCGCAGTGTTGCCGCGGCGAGTTGTTGGGCCTCGTCATAGCGCATGGCCTGATTGAGCAAAACGACGGTTTCAGCCACCAGAGGGCCACGCAGCCGGTCCTGCAACGGCAACAGCTGCAACGCGTGATTACTTATATCGGCGGCAGTGCCAGGATCACATCCGGCCAACGAGTGAGCTGCTCGTCGCAGCGCGGCGATCGCGGCCTGATCACCCACCTCAGCACTGCGCGCAAGCTGGGGCGCTACCTCTGCCGGCGCGGCCCCGCTCTTTAACAGCGTGGTCGCCGCGTCACGCTCCATCGCACGCAGCAGCGATTGTGGCAAAGACTGGCGGGTGGCCTGGCGCAATACGTCATGGCGGAATCGGAGCCGGTCCCCGTCTTCGACAAGCAGGTCGGCGCGCACCGCCTCCTCCACCGCCGAAATCAGGCCAACCGGACGACGTTCCAGCATTACCGCCAGTAAGCCCGCTGAAAACCTCTCCGGCAGAACCGAAGCCACCTGCACCATGCGCCGGGTATCCGACGCCAACCGGTCCAACCGCTGCTGCATGGTCGCTGTCAATCGCTGCGGCAGCGTATCACCAACGACGCTAGCGCGGCCCCCCGAAACAACGATCCGGCCTTCCTCCTGCAAGCCCTCGACCAGCTCGGTGACAAGAAACGGATTACCATGCGACTTATCAGCAAGATCCAACAGTGACTTCTCCGCCGTGGCACGCACCACATCCTGGACCATTTCAGCCACTGCTCTGGGAGCCAAAGCACCGAGCCGCAGAATCAAGGCACCTTCACATTCAAGCAAGCTGATGGTCTCGCCAACTACCACACCGCCCGCACCAGTGCGAGCGGCAAGCACCCACAACACCGGGGCGTCGGCAAGCTTCGCGGTCAACAGCTGCAAGGCCAGCAGGGTCGCATTATCAGCCCACTGGATGTCATCAATAACGATTTCGAGCGGTGTCACGACAGCCGCGGCGCTGACAGCCTGTAAAAGGTCGTGCAGCACCCAGGACGGCGAGTCACCACTGCCGAAATCACCGGCGGATCTGGTATCGCCAACCGGTCGATCGCTATGCGGCGTCGCCATGAGCAGAGGCGCGAACGGCACCGCCTGCTGATACGCAAAGCATTGGCCGAACAACGGGCGCACACCATCGCCGGCGCCGGACACGCATTCCCGCAACAACCGACTTTTTCCGATACCCGGCGGTCCCTCGACGACGATTACGCCGCCGCGACCGGCGGCCAGCCCGCGCAGGCGCTCGCAGAGGATCTTCAACTCCTCATCACGACCGCGAATCGGCGTCGTCACGATTCGTCACCAGCCCTGCATCCGCATCTAAAAGAGCACAGTCGGCGCGCTGCGATGCCAGGCTGCAAACCGCTCACATCCACAGCTATTGGTAACGCCGTACGCCGTCTCACATAACGCAGCAGCACTTGATCAACTTCATCTAATTGATCAGCCATGGGGGCCTCCGTGAGCGGCTGATGTGGGTGCCTACCGAGTGTGGGCCTCTGGCCAAGGCCTTCGAGTCCGCCACTTGCTAGCCAGAGTGCTAGTCGACGTCGAGGCCGACGAGAAACGGCGGGCGTCGATAGCGCGCCCGAATGCCGAAGAGAACCCGCCGACCAGCGCCGACGTCGCCACACATGCGCGCGAGGCTGGGAGAGCCCAATACTCGCTTGGCCGGGCCTTAAGAATCACGCGGTATGCGATGGGCTCACAGGCATGCTCGGCCGAGGCTGAGCGTATGACCATCGCCGCCGGACCGGTCGCGCCCTACCCCGCGCAACGCATAAGTGCTGACGGGCATCCAGGTATTCATTACGAAAGCTTCCGAGACTACGTGCAGGCTTTGCAGGCCATCGGTGAAGTGCAGCAGATCGACGAACCGATCCACTGGAATCTGGAAATGGGCGCAATTATCCGCCGCTCCACGGAGATGAAAGCCGCTGCTCCTCTCTTCAACCATGTAATCGGTGCCGACGCGGGTCTGCGGGCGATGGGCGCCCCTGCAGCAACAAGCCGGCAACCGGGGTTGTACCTGGCGCGTCTGGCGATGATGATGGGCCGCGATCCGCGCGCGACCGCCCTGGAACTTGTCGAGGCCTATGTCGAGGCCAAGTCGCAGCCGGTTCTCTCGCCGGTTTCAGTCCCGCCGGATTCCGCTCCGTGCAAGCGCAACGCAATGCTCGGTGACGACATCGATCTGATGCGCCTGCCGGTGCCGTACATCCACGATGGCGATGGCGGACGCTACATCCAAACCGCCGGCATCAACATCGTGCGATCGCCAGACCGCACTTGGACTAACTGGTCGGTCAACCGCGCCATGCTCGTGGACAAGAACCATCTCACCGGTCTGGTGATACCTGAGCAACACATCGGCATGGTGCACGGCATGTGGAAACAGCAAGGCAAACCGACCCCGTGGGCGTTAGCACTGGGCGTGCCGCCCGCGGCGATGATTGCCGCTGGCGCGCCGATGCCCGCCTACGTCAGCGAGCACGACTTCGCCAGCCAACTCACCGGCGCAGCGATGCAGATGGTCGCCTGCGAGACGGTTGACCTCGAGGTGCCGGCGTCAGCTGAAATCGTGCTGGAGGGGCTGATCTCCGACTCCGAAATGGCAATGGAAGGGCCCCTGGGCGAGTACGGGGGGTACACGATCGGTGAACCCAAGCCATGGCCGCTGTTCACCGTTACCGCTGTGACCTATCGCGATCGAGCGATCCTGCCGGTGATTGCCCCCGGCCGCCCCGTCGAGGACGTACATACGATATGGGGATTGGGCATATCGGGTGAAACGCTGCACCTGTGCCGTGAAGCCGGATTACCGGTTACAGCCTGCTGGACACCGCTGGAGTCGGCGACACATTGGATGGTCGTCACCGTTCCAGACAGTTGGCATGACCAAACCGGGCTTCCCGTAGACGAATTCCTGCATCGGCTCGGCCAAACCATCTTCGCTTCCCATCCTGGCTGGCAGTTCCCGAAGATCTTGGTGATTGGTGACGACATCGACCCAAGCGACCTCGGTCAAGTCGTGTGGGCGTTCGCGACGCGGTGTCACCCGGGTAGCGGCGAAATCCTTTTCTCGATGACGAAGCTGGGGGAGTGGGTGGCTTATCTTGATTCGTCCGAGAAATACACTGGCCGTGGCGGCCAGGCGTTGTACAACTGCCTGATGCGTAGCCAATCGTTTGGGCGGCCACTGCCGGAAGTCGCCTCCTTCACGACCTCTTATCCCAGAGCTCTGCAGGACAAAATCCTTGCGAACTGGGCGAGTTACGGATACCCGCCCGACTGACACTCCCCGCATGGAGGAAGGTACATGGGACGCCTTATTGTCGGAATCACCGGCGCCACCGGGATAGTTTATGGAGCACGTCTACTTGAGGTGCTCCAAGCATCCCTGGTTGAGACGCACTTGGTGGTCAGCCGGGCGGCGGATATGACACGGGCGCATGAAACCTGCTACTCCGCACGCGATCTGCGCGACAAAGCCGATGTGACTTACACCATCGGAGATGTCGGAGCCGCCATTTCCAGCGGATCTTTCCCCACACTGGGCATGATCGTCGCGCCCTGCTCCATGCGCACTCTCGCCGAGATCGCTACGGGAACCACTACCACACTGTTGACGCGCGCGGCCGATGTGTGCCTCAAAGAGCGCCGCCGCCTTACATTGCTAGTACGCGAAACCCCGCTCACCACAATACATCTGCGCAACATGCTCGCCGCGACCGAAGCAGGGGCGATCATTTTTCCACCTGTGCCGGCGTTCTACGACAATCCCCGGACTATTGATGACATCGTCGACCACACGATTGCGCGTGTTCTTGACCTGTACAACATCGACACCGGTCTCATCCGTCGATGGGGCGCACCACCGCCCGATGCGATCGTCGGCACCGATGCACCGTATGTCAGCGCCTCGGAGACCCTGTGAAAACCGTGTTCCTACCGCAACGATTCGGTGGTGCCCGGCAGCTTCGCCGCCGGGCACCACGAAACGTAACCAGGAGCCATCACCCGAGCGGTGCATACGGTGTAAGAACTTTTGCGCCCCGGGCTGTCCACACTCAACCAGGTTGCGGTCCGAGACGCAGCTATTGCGAAAGAGTTCTGCGGCAGCTGTTTAGACGGTACGACCAACCCAACAAGGTCGCACTGACAAGTCCCCGTCGAGCAGCCCAACTGATCTGGCCATGCCGCTTTAAGCCGTGGTTATGCGCGCTGAGCGGATAAAACATCGTGGTCCGATTTTCGGCTTGGACAGCCACAGCCACCCACCAGTGGTTGACTCGGTCATGCTTGGGATCGACCCCGCGATTCGCAGGGAACGACACAGTAATTCCACGGACACTATGTGACATACAGGCGCGACAAAGGAGCTATCAATGGACTTAGGATTGGCCTCCCATACCGCGCTTGTGTGCGCGTCGACATCAGGTCTCGGCCTGGCCACCGCCCGGGCTCTTGCGGCCAATGATGCCACCGTCGTCGTCACCGGCCGCTCGGCCGGACGCGCCGAACAAGTAGCGGCCATGCTTCCCAAGGCAGTCGGCCTCGGCGCAGACCTAGTGGCCGACGGCGGCGCGCATGCGTTAATCGCTGCGGCAAACGATCGCGTAGGCGACATCGACATTTTGGTGCTCAACGGGCCCGGGCCGGAGCCAGGTCGCGCCACCGACATCGACCTTGAGGACATCGACTCCGCGGTAGACGCGTTGGTCAAGCCCCACGTGCTGCTCGTGCGGACGGTGCTGCCCGCGATGCGGGCGCAAAAGTGGGGACGCATCCTCAGTATCAGTTCGACCAGCATCGAGGCCCCGCTGCCCAATCTGGCATTGTCAAACCTAGGGCGCGCGGCACTCGCCGGCTTCTTGAAGACCCTCGCGACCGAGGTTGCATCGCAAGGAATTACAGTGAATTCCCTACTGCCCGGTCGGATCGCCACACCGCGGTCCCGACGAATCGATGAAGCAGCGGCCGCGAATGCCAGCGTCCCGATCGAAGAGATCGAAAAGGCTTCAGCAAGCCAAATCCCCGCTGGACGCTACGGTGAACCCGATGAGTTCGGCAGTGTCGCCGCGTTCTTATGCGGCACTCCCGCGTCGTACCTCACCGGCACAGCCATCCGTTGCGACGGGGGGCTAGTCCCCACGCTGTAACACCGCCAAATCACCACGCCGGCAGGGCTACTTGTTTCTCCTCTATTAGTCGGGTCACCTAACAGCGCAATCATGCAAGCTGCACGACGACGACGCCATTTCTCGGGACCGCACCTTCCTGGCGGCCCACAACGCCGACCCGCCGGTCTATCGCGCACCGGGTCCTGCGGGCGTTGGGCGCATTATGCTGCGGATGGTGAGAGCAGGCCCGCCGGGCGCGGGCACTCACGGTGCCGCTCTTGGTGGCCCCTGGCGCCAACGACCGGCTGGTTGCCGTCGTCGCCGGATCGACTGCGTCGGATCGGCCCACGTCGAGTCGACGATCAATCCCGGCTGTACCACAAGGACTTCAACGAGCCCGAACGCGATCAGGTACTGGTCGACGTGGCCTGGCGGGTCAAGGCACGGCTATCGTGCCGACACACTGCGCAAACCCCAACAGTTCAACGCCTGACGAATGTGCGCGAGAGCCGGTAACCCGCGTTACTGCTTGTGAGGCTGAGTTCCCTAAATTTCGCTCGCGATCCGATGGCGCTACGGCCCTCACGAGCCTCATTCTTGGCCAGAGGAGCCTAACCCCGGTTAATCGCAGAACTGACCGGACCTAACGGACGTGATGGCGAAGTGTGTGATGGTGCTGTACTTCGGATCCGCTGACGGGGTTCCCCCGCCGTTATGAATAGGAAGTGCTGCCTCACTTGTAGGAGTTGAAACCGATGCCGGCGTCCTTCTCGAGAGGGTGCAGACGATAACCGGAGCCGGTGCGCCGGGTTACTCAAGCTGATGGTCTCCGGCCTTCTGATTGAGTTGTGCCAGTGCGCTCCAGATATGACACGTGCCGTGTGAGTAGATTTCGACGATATTACCGAAGGGGTCTTCGCAATAACATACGAAAAAGCCGATGCCTGGCGCGAATTCCCAGACGGCGCTGCGTTGCTTGCCACCGCTCGCAGCGATCCGTCGCGCCAAGCCTTCAACGTCGGGGTCGACCACGCAGAAGTGAAACGTACCAGTCTTATGGAGATAGAACTGTTGGTTCTCGTCGCTGCCCCGCCTATCTGGCTTGGGTTCGGAGAACTCGAATAACTCCAGACCGACGCCGTTACCGGCGTCCATCATCGCGATCTTGCCGGTCACCACATGCGGCCCCAGCATATCGGCGACCAACCCACCGAAATGGCCTTCGCCAGCGGTGTACTCCTGCGGCTCATGCAGGACTTGGAAGCCAAGGACGCGTTGATACCAGTCGATTGCCTGCTCGGCATTCGTGACTGTCACACCAACGTGCGTGATCGTGCGCGGCTGCTCCGAGGTAGACATCTGACTCATTGCCGACTCCTCCATGAATCATTTGTTTAGGCAGTGGATCTCGGCTTTGTGTCGACTTCTCCGTTGGCCCACCTGCCGACGCACTTAGGCTGACATGTCGGTCCAAGCCACGCCCATCGCACGACATGCCATATTTAGCGATACGACGACGACCAGCAGCGTGCAGCCTAATGGCCCTGGTATTAGGCTAAATGGCCTCGGAACACCAACTTACTGCCAGGTGCACCCAATCATTCGGCCTCCCAGCACCGATCAGACACCTCCATCGCCGTCTGGTCTGCTGGGAAGCGTCGATCCGCTAGTTTTTAGCTGAACAAACGAATCGGCGCTTCGGCTGGGGTGGTACACACAGGTCGAACCAGCTGTCGTATTGGGCCAGTCGAGCCTTGTGCAGGTGACCGCCAAGAAAAAGACGCTTACTAGCAGCACCCCGATGGAGATGAGGCTGGCAACCAGCAGCTTCCGCACACCGCCGGCCCGGCTCACGAAACCGGCTTCGTTCCATGGGCCGGGCTCCCTACTGGCACTGGTCCCCCTCGCGAAAAGAATGGATGCCGAGGGCAAAGTTCGTTCTGGAGGCGAGCTATTGGTGATCCCATCGATCGCAACGTCGGTTAGGTGTCTTTCCTTAAGTCTCATCGACATACTCCCTAATCCAGTACTGACGGCCTCCCTGGTGGTCACCCTGACGTCCGCGGGGGTGACGACCGTCTGTCTGTGTAAACGCATCAACTAGGCGCACTACGTGCGACACGCTCTCACCGACGATGTGTCTCTGCACACGTCAGTGGCTTGGACACCTGTAACGCGTCGCTTGGGCCCGAGCGCTGCCTCCTCCGTGGCCGCGATTGGGTCCAGGCGAGTCCCGACCTTGCGCATGAACCATGCCGGGCGCCGAACTTGCCAGTTGTGTGGCGAACCGGTGAGCGCGACTACTCCACACAGCTTGGCCACCGAATGATTCTGCGGCATAGCAGAACTCGTGCGACGTGGTGCGCGACGGCAACTGTCAGACCGCCGTGGCTCGTCCTGAACCTATCGCTCATAGACCAGACGGCCGGCCTATTCGAACCTCTTCGGACACCGACGCGAGTGAGCGATAAGGGTGGCTCGTGCGGACTGCAGTCCAAGCCCGGCGTGCGGGGTTGAGTTACGAGACCCGAACTGCCACAGCAGTAGTCAACCTGCATTGTTTATGCGCGCCTGGCTGATACGGATTCCTACCGCGTATGCGTCGATGCGCAGACCGGCCAGACAGCTGCGTGTGGTGGCTTGTCGATCCACAGTCACCGAGTGGCTATGCCTGGTTGTGACCGCAGAAAGGTTGGCGTCGAAATCCAGACCGCGACGTCAGCAGAGCGACCGTAGTCTGATTCATAGAACTCACGGAATGGACGTGACTGTGGATCGACAAGCCACCACACGCAGCTGTCTGGCCGGTCTGCGCATCGACGCATACGCGGTAGGAATCCG
>NZ_LZKY01000093.1:0-6253 GCF_001673055.1 Mycobacterium sp. 1245801.1 | reverse complement strand
GCGTCAGGCTGGTGTGCCGGAAGATGTCGACGGTGACCGCGGTCGGCGTCTGGCCGGCGGCGAGTTCGGTGCAGACCTGGTGGCCCGTCTGCACGGCGGCTTGGGTGGACGGGAAAGTGACGCCGAGGCTTTGCATCTGGCCAAGGAACGCCGCGTCGGCGGTCTGCACGGAGCTCGCTGCGGCCGTGCCGGCGAAGCCGACGGCGGCGAGTCCGATGGCGGCGGTGCCGATTGCGGTGGTGGCCATCTTTGTGATGCGGCGGGAGAACATTGCTGCCACCCCTTTCAGGTGCGTTACTGAGTAGGACGATCCCAGCGTCGCGTTTGTTCCTTGGTGTCTTCTCAATAACTTCTTGGTAGCGATCGCGGCCGCTTATCAATGCGCCCGCCAGGCGCTTATGCCTGTGTCATCTCGTAATACGTGCCGCGCCGGGCGAGTAGTTCAGTGTGATTGCCCTGTTCGACGATCCGCCCGGCCTCGACCACCACGATGCGGTCCGCGTCGCGGATCGTCGAAAGTCGGTGCGCGATAATGAAACTCGTGCGATCGCGGCGCAGTTCACACATCGCGTGCTGGATGAGGGCCTCGGTGCGGGTGTCGACCGAGCTGGTCGCCTCGTCCAGGATCAACAGTTGTGGGCGGGAAAGAAACGCGCGCGCGATGGTGATGAGCTGCTTCTCGCCGGCGCTGATGTTGCCTCCGTCACCGCTGATCCGGGTCTGGTAACCCGCCGGCAGCGTCCGGACGAACGGGTCGACGTAGGCGGCCTTGGCGGCGTCGAGCACCTCGTCCTCACCGGCGTCCGGGCGTCCATAGGCGATGTTCTCCGCGATCGTCCCGTCGAACAGCCAGGTGTCCTGCAGCACCATGCCGATCCGCGACCGCAGCGACCGGCGGTCCAGCGTGCTGATGTCGACCCCGTCGAGCAGGATCTGTCCCGCGTCGACGTCATAGAACCGCATCAGCAGGTTCACCAGCGTGGTTTTGCCCGCTCCCGTCGGCCCGACGATCGCCACCGTGCTTCCCGGTTCGGCCACCATGGACAGGTCCTCGATTACCGGGGTGCCCGGGCGGTAGGCGAAGCTCACGTGGGCGAACTCGACGCGTCCACCGGGCCGCGGGGGGGTGCCGGCCCGCAGGGCAGGCACAGGATCCGGCGCCTCCTCGGGCTCGTCGAGCAGCGCGAAAATCCGCTCGGCGCTGGCCACCCCGGATTGCAGGGTGTTGTACATGCCGGCGAGCTGGCTCAGTGGCGAGTTGAACTGCCGCACATATTGAATGAACGCCTGGATATTGCCCAGGGTGATGTGGCCGGTGGCCACCTGCAGGCCGCCCACCACCGCGACGGCGACGTAGCCGAGATTGCCGATGAACGTCGTCGCCGGCGCCACCAGCCCGGAGAAGAATTGAGCGCCGAAACTGGCCCGGTAGACGTCGTCGTTCAGGGTGCGGAACTGCTCGCGCGCCGCCGCCTGGTGGCCGAACGTCGTGACCACCGTGAAACCGCTGTAGGTCTCCTCGATGTGGGCGTTCAGGCGGCCGATGCTGGTCCACTGCGCGACGAACAGGCGGTGGGAGCGTCGCGCGATCGCCCGCGTCGCCAACAGCGACAGCGGCACCGTCAGCACGGTGATCACCACCAGCAGCGGCGAGATGGACAGCATCATCGCCAGCACCGCCACCACGGTCAGGACCGATGTCAGCAGCTGGCTGATCGTCATCGCCAGCGACGATTGGATGTTGTCGACGTCGTTGGTGACCCGGCTCAGCAACTCCCCGCGCTGACGTCCGTCGAAGTAGGACAACGGCAGCCGGTGGATCTTGTCCTCGACATCGGAACGTAAGCCCACCATGGTGCGCTGCACGGTGGCGTTGAGCAGTCGCGCCTGTATCCAAATCAGCAGCGCCGAAACGAGATAGAGGGCCAGCGCCAGCGTCAGCGTTCGTGCGACCGCCCCGAAGTCGACGCCGTGACCCGGGACCACGTTCATCCCGGACAGCAAGTCGGCGAAGGTGTCGGCGCCTCGGCCGCGTGCGGCGGCGACGGCCTGGGCCTTGGTCATCCCGGCGGGCAGCTGGCGCCCGATGACGCCGTTGAACAGCAAGTCGGTGGCATGCCCCAGGATTCGCGGGACGATCACCCCGATCGCCGTGCCGGTGATACCCAAGCTGATCACCGCGATGCACAGCCGTCGTTGCGGCGCAAGCCGTTTCACCAGGCGGGCGGCCGAACCCCAGAAGTCGCGCGACCGGGTTGCGGGGGCCGTCCGGTTGGCGGCCTGGGTGGCCGCGGCGGTCACGGTGGGCCCCCGGCTCGTCCGGTTCGCACCGCGCCGGCCGACTGCGAGTCGGCGAATTCGGCGTAGGTGGCGCAATCGACGAGCAGCGATTCGTGGGTGCCCGCGCCCACCAGCTTCCCGTTGTCGATCACGATTACCTGGTCGGCCGTGGATGCGATCGAAATGCGTTGTGTGACAACGATGACGGTGGCATCACCGGAGGTCTCCCGTAGCGAGGTGCGGACCCGCGCGTCGGTGCGCTCGTCGAGCGCGGCGAACGAGTCGTCGAACAAATAGATTGCCGGACGGCGGATGACCGCCCGGGCGATGGCGAGTCGCTGCCGTTGCCCGCCCGAGAAGTTGATACCGCCCTGGGCCACCCGCATCTGCAGCCCGTCATCGTGGGCCCGCACGAAATCGTCGGCGGCGGCCACCCGCAACGCCTCCCACATCTGATCGTCGGTAGGGACCTGATGCGCGGCGGCGCCGTAGCGCAGGTTGTCCGCGACCGTCCCGGAAAACAGGTAGCCGCGCTGGGGAACCAGCCCGATGGCCGACCACAGCCGCTCGGTCCGGTATTCGCGGACGTCGATGCCGTCGATCGAGACGGCGCCGCCGGTCACGTCGTAGAGCCGGCAGATCAGCGAGACCAGCGTCGACTTGCCCGAACCGGTGCTGCCGACGATGGCGGTGGTGGTTCCGGGCGCCGCGGTCAGCGAAATGCCTTGCAGCACTGGGCGATCGGCGCCCGGATAGGTGAAGGTCGCGCCGTGCAGCCGCACGACTCCGGTGATGGCGCCGCGCGGGGACCGCGGGCTCGGGGGGTCGGTCACCGCCGGCCGGGTGGCGAGCACCTCGGTGATCCGCTCGGCGCACACCGAGGCGCGCGGCAACACCACCAGCGTCATCGTCGCCATCAACACCGCCATCAGGATCTGGGTGAAGTAGGCCAGGAAGGCGGTCAGCGAACCGACCTGCATCTGGCCGCGGTCGATGCGCAACCCGCCGAACCAGATCAGCGCGACGCTGGACACGTTGATGGTCAGCGTGGTCACCGGCAGCATCAACGCTTGCCAGTTGCCCGCGGTCAGTGCGGTGTTCGACAGTGCGGTGTTGGCGCGGGCGAAGCGGTCTCGTTCGAAACCTTCCCGCGCGAACGCGCGGACCACCCGGACGCCGGCCAGCTGGTCGCGCAGCACCCGGTTGATGCCGTCGATCAGGCCCTGCATCCGGCGGAAGAGAGGCAGCATGTGCGACATCACCCAGTAGTTGGCTACCGCCATGATCGGCACGCTGACCAGCAGCAGCCACGTCAGCGCGGCCTCCTGGCGGATGGCCATGAAGATCCCGCCGAGGCACATGATCGGGGCGGTCACCAGCACCGTGGCGCTTATTTGGACCAGGTACTGGATTTGCCGCACGTCGTTGGTGCTGCGCGTCAACAGCGTCGGCGCCCCGAATCGGGCGGTCTCGCGTTCGGAGAAGGTGGTGACGTGCTCGAAGATGGCGGCGCGCAGGTCGCGACCGAAGCCCATCCCGGTGCGCGAGCCGACATAGATCGCCCCGACCGAGCACAGCACCTGCAATGCGGTGACCCCGAGCATGACCATGCCGAGCCGAACGATGGTGGTGGTGTCGCCCTTGGCCACGCCCTCGTCGATGATGGCGGCGTTGACGGTAGGCAGGTACAGCGACGCGAGGTTGCCGATCAGCTGCAGCACCATCAGCACCGCCACCAGCCGTCGGTACGGCTGGATGTACTGGCGCAGCAGTGCCAGGAGCATGGGCTAACTGTCGCACACCGTCCGCGCGGCCGTGCCCGGCAACCGCCGGACGGTCCAGGTCCGCACCCCACTTGTTGCGGCCCCGAAATACCTGCTCAGGCGCGTCGGTGGTTGACCCGCTGGGCTGCCGCTACAGTGCATCGTGTGGACCAGCAGCGGGCGGAGCGGAAGCAGGGTAGCGGTGCGGCGTAGCACGAGGGCGCTGGCTCTCGTGGCGTCAGCAGTGACGATCCTGATCCCCGCGGCTGCGGCCTGCTCCGATTCCGGCGGCAACAAACCGGGCGCTACGTCGTCGTCGACGCCGCAGAACGGCCAGGGCAGCCACGGTGCGATGTTCCCGCAGTGCGGCGGGATCAGCGACCAGACCGTAGCGGAGCTCACCAAGGTCACCGGGCTGATCAACACCGCCCGCAACTCAGTGGGGTGCCAGTGGCTCGCCGGTGGTGGCATCCTGGGGCCGCACTTCTCCTTCTCCTGGTATCGCGGCAGCCCCATCGGTCGCGAACGCAAGACCGAGGAGCTTTCGCGGGCCAGCGTCGATGACATCAACATCAACGGCCATAGCGGTTTCATCGCCATCGGCAACGAGCCCAACCTGGGTGACTCGTTGTGTGAGGTGGGCATCCAGTTTCAGGACGACTTCATCGAGTGGTCAATCAGTTTCAGTCAGAAGCCGTTTCCGCCGCCATGCGACATAGCGAAGGAACTCGCTCGTCAGTCGATTGCGAATTCGAAATGATGGCCTCGACGCGTTCCCGGGCCGGCAGGACCGCGGTTGCCGCCGCGATCGTGGTGATCGCCGCGCTGTTGGTGTTGACGGGGTGTTCCCGCTCGATCGGGGGCAACGCGGTCAAGGCGGGCGGCAATGTGCCCCGCAACAACAACTCTCAGCAGCAGTACCCGAACCTGCTCAAGGAATGTGAGGTCTTGACCAGCGACATCCTGGCCAAGACGGTGGGCGCCGACCCGCTCGACATTCAGAGCACCTTCGTCGGTGCGATCTGCCGCTGGCAGGCGGCCAATCCGGCCGGGTTGATCGACATCACCCGGTTCTGGTTCGAGCAGGGCAGCCTGTCCAACGAGCGCAAGGTCGCGGAATTTCTGAAGTACAAGATCGAGACCCGGTCGATCGCCGGGATCGACTCGATCGTGATGCGGCCCGACGACGCGAACGGTGCGTGCGGCGTGGCCAGCGACGCCGCCGGGGTGGTCGGATGGTGGGTCAACCCGCAGGCGCCGGGCATCGATGCGTGCGGTCAGGCCATCAAGCTGATGGAGCTGACGCTGGCCACCAACTCCTGATCGAACCTCAGCGCGGCGACGATGCAGCCGGCGCAGCCGGGTGCGGAGGAGCCGGGCAATCGAACCTCAGCGCGGCACCTCGAAGTCGATCAGCGTCGCCACGCCGAGTTCGACCTCTTTCCACGCGCCCGGCACGGTGAGCACCGCGATCGCCGACGTTGGAAACTTGGCCGAAATCCGTTCGGCGGCAGCGGTATTCGTACGTCCGGCGCCGCCCAGTCCCAGCGCCAGGGCCGACATCGTCGGCTCGTGTCCGATGACCAGTAGCGTGCCGACGGCGTCGTCCACCGTGTTGATCTCGTCGATCAGCGTGCCGGGAGTGCTCGCGTAGAGGCGCTCGCTGTATCGCACCGGCGCATCGATGCCGGTGTTGAGCAGCGTCTCGCGGGTGCGCGTCGCCGTGGAGCACAGCACGCCGTCGATGGCGGGCGCGTTGGCGCGCAGCCAGTCGCCGGCCAGCCCGGCTTGGCGGATGCCGCGGGGCGCCAGCGGCCGGTCGTGGTCGTCGACGCCCGGCGGGTAATCGGACTTCGCGTGCCGCATCAGCAGCAAGGTGCGCTGGTCAGTCACGAGCAATCAGATTAATCAGTGCGGCGGCAGACCGTCGTCATCACCCAGCAGTTTTTCGGGGTGGTGGAAGGTGTTGGTGCGGGGTTGGCCGGTGTCGAGGTGTGGGGGTGGTTTCCATTGGGTGTCGCCGTGGGTGTTTGTGCGGGTGGTCCAGCCGCCGGGTCTTAGTAGGCGGTGGTGGGGGCCGCAGGCGAAGGTGAGGTTGTTGACGTCGGTGGTGTGGCACTTGCTGTAGTCGGTGACGTGGATGCTCCTATGCAGCGTCAAGTGTGTCGAGTGATGGGTTGAGGTCGGCTTGGAGGGCTCGGTAGAGCTCG
>NZ_LZKY01000092.1:0-1240 GCF_001673055.1 Mycobacterium sp. 1245801.1 | reverse complement strand
GACGCTACCTCTAGTGGTATCCGGTCATGTCAGTTCCGGACGCAGCGCCTCACTGCTGTCGCTCCTCGCGAAGCTGGTCGATCAGGGTGGTACTCGGTGCGTGATCATTTGCCACCAAAGCCGCGCACCAAGCGCGCGACACCAACTGCAGATCGGCGTCAATCGCTTCGATATCGCGCATGTCCGAATGCTAAGCCGAGGCAGCGCTTCGCTCACTTCACCCCGGCGAACGGCGCAGATTCTTTATCTCGAAGGTGACTGATCGCTGGCGTAAGACCACCGACTTTATGCGGCCGTCAGCATCGGTTTGAGGCAGATCGTCGTCGGACCGGCCTGACGTCGCTGGGATTCGCTAGTGAGATGAAGCCGTGTCTGCGCTGCGTCGAGGCTAGTACATAGTGAATAGCGGCCAACGGCGTCCGCCCGTAATTTTCTACCCATGCGAGACCTCGCGACCATCGATGGCGAATCCGCCTGGTGACGCGAGCGCGCCTAGCGGCTCGATAACTCTGCGACGGCATTCCAGTACCACATTGATCGATCAGGCGCTCGACGAGCGAACGGCGGCAAATTGCACCGCAGCGTCGGCTTGAACCGGCGTGGAGAGGTTACCAGCGGGGTAGCGTCATAGCTGCTCCAGAAGAACAGGGTGCGGTTTTACGGGCGGTGCAATGCAGCTGAAATGGATTAGCGTTGCCGGTCTGATCGCTCAGGCCGGTGGTGATCCGTGGGCGATTAACCAGAGCTTGCAGGCCGGCAGCCCCGCGCAGATTTCGAGCCTTGCGGAGGCTTTTCATGGTGCTGGTCGACACACCGCCGAGGCGGACCACTCGTTTGAGCAAGCCCGGCAACGGTTCGACGCGGCCTGGAACCACCAGAACGGTGATCACCCGATCAACGATGCGGCTGAAGTGCAGCGGCTCGTCAAATCGCTTGGTGCACAGTCCGAGCAGTTGCCCAAAATCGGCAGTGACCTGGAAAACATCGCCAGCATGCTGGCTGCCGCGCAGAAAGAGGGTGCCGCAGAGATCGCCACACTGGAAAAGCAGTTGCAATTGCTCGACAAACTCATTGTGGCGGCGAAGAAGGACCTGGAAGACCCCGCCCTCGATGCGAAAAGCCGCCACGCGCTCGAAACGTTGATCGACGACGCTAAAGCTGACGCCGCCGATGACACACGAGATGCACTCAAACAGATGACATCTATCCGCGACACCTACACGCGATCGCTACGGCAAGC
>NZ_LZKY01000091.1:0-517 GCF_001673055.1 Mycobacterium sp. 1245801.1 | reverse complement strand
TGACCTCGGTGGGTCTGGCCGGCGACAGCGCCAAGATCAGCTTCAGCGTCGACCGCCACGTCGCCGTCGGCGACCAGCTTGTTGACCTGCTCGGCGCGCTGGGACAACACGCCGGTGACCGACTTCGCGTGCGCCAGAAGGCTTTGCAGCGCCTCGTCGCGGCGGTCCAGGGTGCGCGACAGCGACGTCACGCCGTCCAGCGCGCCGCGCAGCTCCGGGTTGGCGTCGTGCAGCGTGTCGGTCAGCACGTTCAGCGCCTTCTCGAACTGCGGCTTGTCCAGATTGTTGGCGTTTTGCCCCAAGTCCTCGAGCGCACCGGCGAGCGTGTACGGCGTCGTCGTGCGGCTGAGCGGGATGGTGGTCGCCTTGCCGCCACCGGCCGGGGTCACCGAGATGGAGCGCTCGCCGAGGATGGTGTCGGTGCGGATCGCGGCCAGCGACTGGTCGCCGACGGCGACGTGGCGGTCGACGCTGAAGCTGATCTTGGCGCTGTCGCCGGCCAGACCCACCGAGGTCA
>NZ_LZKY01000090.1:0-500 GCF_001673055.1 Mycobacterium sp. 1245801.1 | reverse complement strand
GGGCGACCGCCTTGTCCTTGTTGGCCTCCAGGTTGGCCGCCCAGATGTTGAGGGTCCGCGCGTAATGCTGCTGCAGCGACTGGACGCGGGTCAGGTCGAAGCCCGCGGTCACTCCGTACTCGCCGACGGTCTGCGGCGTCGGCAGCCAACCGCCGGGGAAGATCTCGGCCAGGATGAACTGCGAGAACTGCACGATTTCGTGGGTCAGCTTCAGGCCCTTGGCCCGCGCGTCTTTGAACGACGGCCGAACGATGGTGTGCAGCAACATCACTCCGCCGGGCGGCAGCGCCTGGTAGGCCATTTTGAAGAAGCGGCCGTAGCGCTGCCGGCCGAAGTGCTCGAACGCGCCGATGGACACGATGCGGTCCACGGGCTCGTGGAACTTCTCCCAGCCCTCCAGCAGCACCCGCCGGCTGCGGGGGGTGTCCATCTGATCGAAGGACTGCTGCACGTGCTCGGCCTGGTTTTCCGACAGCGTGAGGCCGACGACGTTGACGTCG
>NZ_LZKY01000089.1:0-9502 GCF_001673055.1 Mycobacterium sp. 1245801.1 | reverse complement strand
CCGTGGCCGCAGTTGCCGCAGCGGGCGTCGGCCAGGCCGTAGCAGCTGGGGTCGATGGTCGCGATGCAGCCGCGGCGCCCGCCTCGAAGCCGAAGTGGCGCAAGGCCTTGGCCTCGAAATGATCTGGCCGTCCGAAGTCGACGACTTCATCGCCGACCGGGGCCGCCGCCGCGGCTGCGGGACCAGCCGTTGAGGAACACGACGCGGGCGCACTTCACCAGTTCGGTGATGTCTCGCCTCAGGTACCAGTCCCATGGGTGTTTGGTGTCGGGGTGGATTTCGGCGGGGTTGATGACGGTGAGGCCGGCGTCGCGTAGCCGTTTCGCCATGGCGTTGAACGCCGGGTAGTTGTGGTCGGCGTAGCCGGTCATGGGTCCGGCGATGTAGGTGATGCCGGCGGCGGCCGGGTCGTCGGTCAACTGGTGCGCGAAATCTGTAGCATTCGACGTTTTCCTGTTGCATGCTGCATATTTCGCGCATAGGGCTTCCAGGTCACGCAGCAGCGCGGCGTGTTCGCGGGCGGCCCGCAGGTCGTTGGCTTCGGTGGTGGTCATCGGTCTCCTAATCCGAAGGTGCGCAGTATTTTCAACCAGAGGCGGTGCAGGTATGCCCTCATCGGAGCATCGCCGCGGCCGTGATGATGGCGCCGGCGATCACGCCGGCCAGGAGGGCGCTCGCGGCGATGAGTGTGGCGCCCATGAATGCGAATGTTTCGTCGACGTCGGGGACGAGTCCGCCGTAGTCGTTGTCCGTCATGCGTTTAGCCTTTCGGTGAGTTGCGGTGAGGGTTTCGAAATCCAGGTCCATTTGTGGCCGTGGTCGCCGAGCCAGGATGGTGGGGCGACGACGTAGCCGCCGAGGCCGCGGTAGTCGATGCCGGGTAGCATGCGGGCTTTGTTGCCTTCGCCGGTTGGGGCGGTGAGGAAGTGGCGGCCGTCGCTGGCGGTGGAGACGATGCCGTGGATGTGGGGGGCGGCGTCGGCGGCGACGATTTCGCGCCAGGATGCGGGGCCGTCGGGTAGGTCTACGTCGATGACGTCGAAGGCGTGGCCGGTGGCGATCCCTATGTTGGCGTTGGGGTTTGCGGTCCAGTAGGCGCGGATCCGGTCGACATCGGTGGTGGCGTCGTACAGCCCGTGACCCGGCTTGCCGCATTCGCCTTTGCAGACGCCGCGCAGCGGGTCGCCTTCGGGGTGCGCGGTCGGGAAGGCCGGCACCTTCTGTTGCGGCCGCAAAGGGAACACTGGCCAGCCCCATTGCGCGTAGATCGCGGCGGCGTCGCCGAGCCGCGGCGGTGTCTGGTCGAGTTGGTCGATCTTGTCTTGCAGCGCGGTGAGGTTGAGTTCGTCGTGGGGTTGCGGCTTGTAGTTGGGGGCGGCGATGCGGGCGACCATGGCGGCGAAGTTGTCGAACAGTTTGTCGGCCTGCGTTTTCGGGGCGGCAGGGCAGCCGGGGTGGGTGGCGCGGTGGCTGTCGTTGTTGATGGCGTCGTAGGTGAGGGTGAGTTCGCGCCGGCACGTCGCGCACGTCGTGTGGATGAGCATCAGCGCTCCTCGGGGTGGTCGACGAAGCAGCCGCAGCCGCCGAAGTCGAATTCGTCGAACAGGTCGAGTTGCGGGCCGCCGGATTCCATGCGTTCACGGAACGCCCGCAACGTCAGCGGGGTTGCTTCCGCGCCGCGGCGGTCGCGCAGGATCGCGACATCCTTGCCGAGGTGGTTGCGCAGCTTCTGCTCCTCGGCCTCGTGGAACAGGTAGCGTTCGCGGTGTTCGCGCAACAGCAACCGGAACTGCGCCTGGCCGGCGCGGACACAGAACCCTCCGCAGTTGTTGTGCGGGTACCCGGCCGCGTACAGCCGAGGCGGTTGCAGCCCTTCGGCTTTCGCCGCGGCGATCATGTCGGCCTTGTCGAGGTACGGCGGATCGGTCAGCGGCGCCTCGGCACGGTATGGCAGGTAGGCGTTTCGGATCGCGGGCAGCCTGTGCGTCTCGGTCCAGTCGATGCCGACGTACACGGTGGTGTCGTGGTCGCAGTTGGTGTCGAGCCATTCGCGGCACGGGATTTGTTTGAGGAATTTGGAGCAGTTGGCGAGGCGGGCGTTGCCGAGGAAACGGTTGTCGTGGAATACCTGCCAGATGCTGCGGCCGTCGCGGACGGTGACGAGCCGTGCGCCGAGCTGGCCGGCGGCGTCGTTGATGAAGCGGTAGGTGTCTTCGTCTTCGCCAAGGTGGGGGTTGTCGTTGTCGCCCTTGACATCTGCGAAGAGCAGCGTCACGTCGTCGGTGCCGTGTTGGTCGATGACGCGCGCGGCGGTGGCCCAGGAGCCGATGCCACCGGAGAACATGACGACGTGTTTCATTGGCAGCCTGGTCGTTCCGCGAAGAATGCGCTCAGCGGCGCCCATTGGCCGTCAGCGACGTAGCCCCACAGTTCGGCTCCGCCGAATACCAGCACCAACACGGTGACTAGGCCAAGGGCAAAGACCCAAACGGATTCTCTTGTGGTCATGTGACATTCCCTTTCGTTTCCTCGCGTGGCCGTACGTGGGTGGCGCGGACCGCGACGGTCTGTTGCGGCATCACTTGGGCGCCGCCGCGCCCGAAATCCCACTCGGGATCGACCTGGATGCGGCAGCGGACGTAGCCGCTGGATTCGAGTTTCTCGACGACGCCGGGCCATTCGTTGCCTTCGAAGTCGACCCACACGTCGTCGCCCTGCGCGGGCTTGTAGGTGTCGGTCATGCGGGGATCCCGGGGCCGGTGATGCGGGTGTAGGGGCCGCACCATGGGTAGATTTCGGCGACGTCCGCTTCGTCGCCGGCCAGGTAGCGGCCGTTGTTGTCGCCCCAGTACCAGTAACCGTCGTCGTAGAACCATCGGCTGCCGTATTGGTCGACCCATTCGTGCGGGCGGCACGCCTCGGTTAACTGCTCGGCTCGCAGTGGGGCACCGCCGCTAGCGAACGTGGCCAGCGCCTCAGCGCCGGTGTCGAAGTCGACGCCGCCTAGGCCGGGTAATTGGTTGCCGTCGTGGTCGCGCAGCGGCGGGCATACACGCCACTTGCCGTTCGGGGTGTGTTTCGGGCAGACGATCAACCATTTGGTGAGATCGCACGCCCATCCTGGTTTGTCCACGTTCACGCTCCTAGTTGGTTGTGGGTGCCGCGGGCGGGGGCCGTTCGGCCGGGGACCAGTGGGTCCGGGATGCGGGTAGGCCCGCCCCCGCCCGCGGCGGTCAAGGGGTCAGAACGGAGGTTCGTCGCCTGCCCACGGGTCGGCCGCCGGCGCAGCGGCTGCGGGTGCGGGTGCGGGTGCGGCGGCCGGGGCGGGGGCGGCGCCCCACGGGTCGGCGGCCGGGGCGGGCGCGGCAGCGACAGCGACGGGGGCGGCGCTGTTCTGCTTGTAGCGGTCGCTGGCGATGTAGCGGCGCGCCAGGTCCTTGTCGGCGTCGGTGGGGTCGAACAGCTTCCAGGGCGGGTTGCCCTTGGTGGCTTCGCCTTGGCCGAGGCGGCCGAGGTTGAATCGGCCGGTGCCGACGTTGCCCTTGAGCTGGCCGAGCATGACGAGACCGAACACGCGGCCGTCGCGGAGCACGGTTCCGGCCTGGGGGCCGTCGAGGATGTGGACGTCGGCCTCGATGGCTTCCTTCTCGCCGTAGTCCTTGGTGGGGACGGCGGTCAGGTGTGCCTTGGGCTTGATGAGCAGCAGCCGCCCGTTGTGGTCAACGGGCTTGAAGGTGTCCGCCGAGCCCGGACCGTCGAAGAGGTCTTCGCTCACTGGTTGTTCTCCTTGCGTTTATCGTTTGATACCGCGGGCCGCGGTACCCCTGTGCGGCGTTCGTCGCCGGCTAGGTCTGGTGTTTGAGTGCGCCGTCGAGGGCTTCGCGGGCGTCTACGAGCTGGCCCTCGAGGTCGAGCACATGCGCGCGCAGCTTTTCGAGTTCGCGTTCGGCTTCGCGCAGTTCGTGTTTGGCGACGTCGGCGCGATCCGTGGCCTCGTCGCGTTCTTCTTCTAAGCCCTCACACTCTTGGCACGCGCCCACATCGTAAACGAACACGGCGACACGCCGGCCTGGCCGCAACTCGAGTGCGTCGCCCGGGTGGAACGTGCCGGTGATGACGATGCGATCCGTTGCGAAGGACTCGATTTCGCCTTGCGCGGCCGCCATCCCGGAGGTGTCGACCGCGGTGCGGTTGATGTCGGTGGCCGCGGGTTTCATCGGTTGTCCCCGGATCCTTGCAGCACGCCGCGTTCCTTGCGGTCGGCCAGCTTCGCGAGGTTTCCCGCCGCGATCGCGTCGAGGTCCATGCCGATCTGGGTGGCGAGTTGTGCGACATACCACAGCACGTCGCCGAGTTCGTCGGCGAGTTGCGCGCGGTGGTCGTCCGACACGGCGCCGAGGTGGTCGCGTGCGATCTTCTTGACCTTGTTGGCGATTTCGCCTGCCTCGCCAGCCAGTCCGAGTGCGCAGTACGCCACCCCGGTGTAGTTGCCGATGTCGCCGCGGCCGGGGTAGACCGCGGTGCTTTCGGCTTGGCGCTGGTAGGCGACCATGTCGCGGATCATATTGTGTCAGTTCCCTTCTGTTGCTTCGACTTCGACTGGGCGTTGCACCAGTTCTTCGGGCACAACGATCAGGGCTTCGGGGCGCAGCGGGTCGAACGCCTCCACCGGCAGCCGCACCGTGACGCGGACGGCCACCTGGTCGGCGGTCAACTGCGCGGGGCGGCCCTGCGTCACGCGGACGACCTTCGCGTCCCGAACTTGCTTGGTTCCGTGCCGCCACCTGGTGCCTTCGACCGTGAGATACGCGGTCGCGTCAACCGTTTCGCTCATATCAGCGCTCCTTCTGTGTTCGCTTGCGCTTCCAGTTGCGCGAGCCGCTGCTTGACGGCCGCCTTGAATGAATCCGACAGCGCGCCGGGGTGGTTTGCCGCTTTCATCCACAGTTCGCGGAGCGCGTCGACGCTGGGCGCGTTGACGGCGGCTTCGTCGTAGGTGGGGTTGAGGGCGAGTTTGTCGAGGTGGGTTGGTGGTTCCCATTCGTCGATGCGGGTGAACAGCCCCTTCTCTTTGCGCCATTCCCAGTTCGCTTGGGCGCGTTGGCATCCGGTCCAGCCGCGCAGGATGTCGACGAAGTGGAGTTCGCATTTCGCTTGGCCGGCGGGTAGGTGGATGACGGCGGCGCGCCGCAGGCATAGTGGCGGGATGTCTTTGTGGCGGCCGGTGTCGTGGTCGTAGGCGGTGCTGCGGGCGTAGAGGGCGAACTGCATGGCGATGGTGCGTTGTTCGTCGGCCCAGTCGATGTCGCCGGTTTTGACGTCGAGGATCATGTATTTGCCGCCGAACCGGGGGTCGGTTCCGGTGCCGGTGCGGTCGGGGGTGCCGGCGACTTGCCAGGGGTCGAACACCCGCATCTGCTCAATGGAGGTGTACCGCAGGCCGTAGCGGGCTTTGGCGGTCTGGTAGGCGTCGAGGTCGGAGTCGCGGATGTCTTGCGGGTAGTCGCTGTCTATGAGGTCTTCGTCGGCGAGGCTGGCGTATTCGGCGGGTGAGGGTAGTGCGCTGCGGGGTTCGCCGCGGTCCTCGAGTTCGGTGCAGTGGTGAAGGTAGGAGCCGATGGCGGCTTTGAGGTGCGGCCGCATGTGCGCGAGGGCCTGCGCGGCGATCCGGTTCAACGCTTGCCGGTCGAGGCTGTCGGCGGTGCGGGCCGCGGCGGCCTCAACCAGGTCCGGCCGGCTGGCCATTCCTAGCACTGTGAGCCGTTTCTCCCAGCGGTCGATGTTGTAGGAATCCTCAAGGACGTCAATGAATTTCGTTGTCCGACGGTACGACGGCGGGCGTTTCTTGTCCTTGGCGAATTTCGCGACGACGTCGGCGTGTGTTTTGCCGCGTCCCGGTTTCGGGTAGATGAGCGGGCGCCCGCGGCCGTCGCGGGGCACCGCGTTGGTGTAGATGCGGGACACGGCTAGCTGGCCTGGTCTTCGTCGTCGCAGCCGCCGACGGATTCGAGCGGCGCGTCGAGCAGGTGCACGATTTTGCCGCCGAACACCCGGGTATTTGCGGCCGGTGTGGGTGGCCTTAGCGCGCGCAGGGATTCGGCGATGTCGATCAGCGCGTGTGTTTGCGCTAGCCGCAACGCTGGCCGGTGTAACTGTTCGATTCGCGCGTTTTCTTGCGCTACCGCGAGCGCCTGCAGCGCCGCCGCCAGGTGGTCCTTAGCCATCACATGCCTCCCAATCGTGCGACAGCGCCCGCCGCCGCCATCTGTGCTTGTTGAATGAACTGGATGCGTTGCGCCAGCCCGGGCACTTTCGCGACGTCGTGCGGGGCGACGGGCGCGAATATCACTTCGCTGTAGTCGGTTTCGTCGTTGTAGTTGACGTGGCAGGGGCGCCACATGATGCCGCGCCGGTCGGGGCCGAGCCACTGCAGCTCGTCCATGACGGACCGTTTGTCGCCGCGGTAGTTGGCGCGGCGCCGCGGCGCCGGCTCCCGCTCGGCTACCGTTTGATCCGTTGGCGTCTGGTGTTTGTCGCCGTTGGCAACGGTAACACCCTGGTTGGTCATTTGCCGAAGCCTGGGGCGTTGAAGATGCTGCCGAACAGGTCTCCGAGGCCGGCGAATCCGCCGCTGTTGTCGAGGCCGCGGCGGTGCCGGTCGGCTCGGCGCGCGGAAACAAACCCGGCGGCCACCGCGGGCGGCATGCCTTCGGTGAGTTGGCGTTCTTCGTCGGTCAGCGGCTGCGGCTCAAACATTGGTGTTCCCTTCGGTTTTCGGTAGCGACCAGACGCTGGGGACGCCTTGTGAGGGGCGCCGGATTGTGACGCCGATGCGGTTGCGCGCGCCGCGCAGGCCGCGTTCAGATATGCCGGCGTCGGCGGCGGCGGCCGCGACGTCCAGCGCCCGGGACGGCCCGCGCTCTGTGAGGTAGTCGGTGAGCCATTTGCTGGTGTCGGTGACGGGTTTGGGTTCCGTAGTGTCTTTGACGACGCGACCCGCTACGACACCGATGGGGCGGCGGCCGGGTGGCAGCCCGTCGAACCAGGTGCGGCATTTCGTCAGCGCGGGGCAGGTGTTGCAGAGGTGTGTTGCGGCTTCGGCTCGTTCGTCTTCGCTGTCGGTGACGTCGAAGAGGTCCCACCGGCCGGCGCATTTCGCGCCGGGTAGCGACGGGACGGCGGCGAGCGCCCCCACGAGGGCCTGCCAGGTGGTTTCGGTGATGGCGACCCTTGGTCCGGCCGCGGACGGCGCCGCGGGTAGGTGTTGAGGGGTTATGGGGGTGTCGCCGGGGTCTTCGGGGGGTGGCCGTTTCGTGGCTATGTCGATCACGTCGGCGGTCATGCGTTGCGCCGACCGATCGCCTCGGCGATGCGGAAGCACTCGGCCGTGGCCTTCGCGTCACCCAGCGCCGAGTGTTCGGCATCGTTGACTACGCCGAGGCGTTCGCAGCAGTCGTGGAGGCCGGGGATCTCGGCCGGGTAGATGCCGAGCGCGCCTGCCACGTAGGCGGATACGTCAGCCAGCCGGTAATTCCAGGATGGTTTCATGTTGGTGGCCGCCACGAGCATGTCGGCGTCAAATCGTGGGTTGGCGCCGGCGAACGTGTTTCCACGCAGCATGTTCCACAGGCTGATGTATCGGTTGGTGTTGGCGACCTCGGATTTTTCCGCTGTTTTGTAGACTCCGCGTTCGTAGTAGCGGTTGATGCGCAGCGCTTCGGGGTCTACGTTGAGGATTTGTTCGGGGGTGAGGTACGGGGCGAAGATGAGTGTTTGTCCGGTGTCTACGTTGATCGCCGCGATCTCGATCGGCACATGAACCTTCGGGTCCAGGCCGGTCGATTCGATGTCGACCACTATCAGGTGGCGTGTGCTCATGCGGCGTTGCTTCCCTTCACGTTTGAGCGGCCGCCCGTCGCGGCCGCTACTGGCGCTTGCTTTTCCAACCTGTTCATGGCGCGCGCTAGGGCGGCAGCCTCGGCGGCCTGGCGGCGGTCCCACTTGTAGCCGGGCAACTGGCGGCGCAGCGTGGTGTCGCTGCGGCCCAACGTGCGGGCTACCTCCGCGTACGAGGCTCCGCCGCCGAGCAACTCGGTGGCGCGCAGCAGTTCCCGGCCGGTGAGGGGACGCGGCATCGGCTGGGCGACGTCAGCGGCGACTCGGTGCCGGCCGACGGACCGCATCGAGATGCCGAGGTGTTCGGCGATTTCCCGCGCTGTCCTCCCCTGCTTGGTCAGGGCGATGACTTGCTCGCGTCGCCAGGCGACGACCGCGGGGTCGTGGTAGCTCACTGCCACACCACCCATTCGGCGCAGACCGCCGCGCCGAGTAGCGCCATGGTGGCGAGCAGGATGATCACGGCGACGATGTCGCGGGCCGTCACGGTTTGGGCGTGGTGGTCGCGGGGCTGCGGCGGGCAGAACATGAGGTGGACGAGTTCGTCGGTGATGCGGCGGCTCGGCATGCGGATGCTCATTTCGTGAGGCCGGCCCATCGGGCGGCGGTGAGTGCTTCGCGGAGGTCGGCGCACGTCGCGGCGAGCTGGATCGCGATGTTCTGCCAGCCGTCGACGGTGGACCTGGCGGCGACGAGTTCGTCCTCGAGCGCAGCGATTTGGGCGTTGCCGTCGTCGAGCGCGGCTACCGTGCCGGCGAGCGCGGCCTCGGTGTCGGCGACGTGCCGGGCGTTCACTTGGGCTCCCAGGTGGGTAGCTCGGTGGCGAACCGGCGGACCTCATCTCGAGTAAACACCACGCGGCTGCCCAACATACGTGGTGTGATAGCACCGCGCCTGACATAACGGTCGAGTTCGCGCGTCGACATGCCCGCGAGGGCTTGCGCGGCGTCCTTCTTGCTCAGCAGCTCGGGCTCCATCACGACACGCGCCGGCGCGGCGGTCCCGCTCATTTCGCGTCTCCGTGTTTGATGTGAGTGCGCTTGTTGTTTGTCGGGATGGGCCGGAAAAGTACGGCCGGTCGGACACCGAGCACTTCGGCCATGCGGGCGGCGCGGTCCGCCGACAGGGTGGTGCATTCACCGGCGAGGAGCCGGGACACAAAAGAGTGGTGAATTGTGCTGCGGCTGGCCAGTTTTCGCGCCGACATGAGGGCGCCTGGTTGGGGGCCGACTAGTGTACGTAGGAGGGTCAGGTTTCGGGGCTGGACGTGCTTCACTGGCAACGTAATCACTTGCTTTCGGCTGTTTACCGCCCGTCACGGCGGCCGCTTTTGAATGTGCAACAAGTGTCGCCTACTCGACGGTAATCCGTCAAGCAGCACGCGCTACCTACTTTTCGTTCATGCGACACCTTGACGTTCTAATTACAGCCGTGTAAGTATGATGACCTGCGAAGATGGTGACGGCGCTCACTATTGCGGATGCGACACCAGCAGGTATAGTCACGTCCAACGGTAGGCGTTTAGATTCAAAGCGTCCGCCGACACGAGAGAAAAGGGTTGGACACAATGCCTACCAATGACAGGCACGGCGATCTCACCTTGCCT
>NZ_LZKY01000088.1:0-12893 GCF_001673055.1 Mycobacterium sp. 1245801.1 | reverse complement strand
GCGATCGGCGCAGGATTGGCGGGCGTCGTCGTCAACACCGCCACCGGCGGCGAGGGGATGGCCGCGCACCTGCTCTTTACGGTGTTCACCGCGTTGAGCGCCGCCGGCGTGGCGGTGTCCTACGCCGCGACGCGCGCCACCCGCCAAGCCCAGCCGGTCGGCACCGGGCGTTGAGCTCGGTCAGCGGCGAAATCACCGCGTGGACTTGACAACCTGCGAGTAGTGGAATTGCCACCGTTCGACGATGTGGAAGCCGAGGTAGCCCGGGAATCGGTACGCCGGGGCGCGCCCGAACGCGGATCCGGGCGGTAGCGATGGGCCGGCTTGATGGTCCGGCAGCGAATTGTCCCTATTGGTGATCGTCCAGATCGCCGGGCATTTGTTGATTTTGGCGGTCGTCAGCCACACGGCGACGTGCCCGTCCCACAGCGATCCGACCTTCGGCCCGTAGACGCCGCGCTCGACGTCGACCAACGACCGGAAGGCCGCCGGCCGGGTGGCCAGCAGCGCGCGAATCGGCCCGGGCTTCCACGGGACGGTGTTGTCCACCATCAGGCAGTCGCCGGGGGCTGCGTGCGAGCTGATCAGATCGGCCACCTGGCTGTAGTCCCAGCCCTCCTTGGCGTACGGCCACCGTTGCACGAACAGGTAATTCGGCACGGCGGCGACGGCGAACAACAGCACCGCGCCGGCGATCGGCCAGGGCCGGCGGGCGACGGTGACGATGCAGACGGCCAAGACGACGGCCATCGCGGGTGCGGTGAAGATCAGGTAGCGCGGGTAGTAGATCGGCTCGATGACGGCCGAATACACGACGACCAGCGCGGTGGGAATCACCATCCACGCCGTGGCGATGACCAGCAACCGGCGGAGGTCGCCGGCCGGGGCCGGCACGCCGGCCAGCCGGGTCGCGACCGCCGCGACGATCAGCACCGCGCCGGCGATCGCGAAGGCCACGCTGTGGTCGAAGTACTGGCGCAGGATGATGTCGAAGGCGTAATGCCAGCTGACGGGATAGATCCAGTTCACCTGCCACACCTGGTGGTGCGCGAACAGGATGAACGGCGTCATGGCCGCCACCGCGGCGACGGAGCCGGCGGTCCACCAGAGCGCCGGAGCTTTGCGCGCGCCCTTCGGGGCGAGCAGCGGCAGCAGGGCGCCATACACCGGCACCAACAGCACCAGGTTGAGGTTGAGCAGGATCGCCAGCATCAACCCCAGCGCGTACCAAACCCAGCCGCGCGGCCGGTTGCGCCGAACGGCGGCGACGAACAACACCGTCAGCCACACCGCCGCGGCGGCCACGAAGGCGTACGGCCGGGCCTCCATGCCCGCCCAGGTGGTGCGCGGCAGGATGGCGAAGACCGCCCCCGCGCAGACCGCGGTGGGCCGGGTGGAGAACTGCCTGGTGAAGACCGTGACCCCGGCCGCGGCGGCACCGACGGCCAGCGAGCTCGGGAAACGCGACCAGAACTCGGTGGGCGGGAACAGCGCGAACCAGCCGTGCATCAGCAGGTAGTACGCCCCGTGGACGGCGTCGATGTGGCTGAGCAACCGCCACAACTCCGGCAGTGTCCGGCTCGCCGATGCCGATATCGTCGCCCCCTCGTCGAACCACAGCGACGGCCGACAGGCCCATGCGGCGCTGACAACGGTGGCGAACAGGGCGATCGTGCAGGGATCCAGCAACCTGCCGCGCGTGCCCCCGGGCCCGGGCTCGGCGCCGACATCCCCGGCGCGCGGCTCGAGAGTGGGCTCGAGGGTGGGCATGGACATGATGGTTGTTACTTTAGGGCGCGGCTCATGTAACGGCTCACAAACTGCGCTCGGCGCATTCATTGTTCGTGCCGACATTGACGAAAAGCGGCTTAATGCAATGCCTTCCACGGTGGCCGCACGCTTTTGATTGTTTTGCCATTGCCGATATTGTCCGTTGGCCCAGCCAGGGACCGCAAATAGCGGGCGCGCCACGCCGCGCGGTGTGGCTAATCTGCCTCCTGCGCAACGAGCAAACGCGCTACTGTCTTGGGTTGGCTGACCAACCGAAACTGGGAGGGTAAATGGGCGCCTATCGGACTGTGGTGGTAGGAACCGATGGCTCGGATTCGTCGATGCGCGCGGTAGAGAAGGCGGCACAGATCGCCGGTTCGGACGCCAAGCTAATCGTGGCGTCGGCGTATTTGCCCCAACACGAGGACGCCCGGGCGGCCGACGTCCTGCGCGACGAAAGCTACAAGGTTTCGGGGACCGCGCCGATTTACGCGATTCTGCGTGACGCCAAGGACCGCGCCCACGCCGCCGGTGCGCAGAATATTGACGAGCGCCCCATTGTCGGGGCCCCGGTCGACGCGCTGGTGCACCTCGCCGAGGAGGAACAGGCCGATCTGCTCGTGGTCGGCAACGTCGGCTTGAGCACGATCGCCGGCCGGCTGCTGGGATCGGTGCCGGCCAACGTCTCGCGTCGGGCCAAGACCGACGTGCTGATCGTGCACACCACGTCCTAGCGTCCTAGCGTCCTGGGGCCGCGCGGTTACCAGCCCCGCTCGCGCCATTCGCCCAGGTGGGGACGTTCGGCGCCCAACGCCGTGTCGTCACCGTGGCCGGGGTAGATGACGGTGGAGTCGTCATAGACGTCGAACACCCGGGTGCTGACGTCCTCGATCAGCTGGGTGAAATCGCCGGGCTGCCAAGTCTTGCCGACGCCGCCCGGGAACAGGCAGTCGCCGGTGAACAATTGGGTGACGCCGCCGGTCGCCGGGCCGTCCAGGGCCAGCGCGATCGATCCCGGGGTATGCCCGCGCAAATGGATGACGTCGAAGGTGAGCTCACCGATCTGCACGATGTCACCGCCCGACAGCAAACGGTCCGGTTTGACCGGCAGCGGCTCCGCGTCGATCTCGTTGGCGGCGGTCGGCGCGCCGGTGGCGGCGGCCACCGCCTCCAGCGCCTGCCAGTGATCGAAGTGCTGGTGACTGGTCACGATCAGCGACACCTTCGGCGCGTGCCGCCGGATCAGGTCGATCAGGACGTCCGCGTCGTTGGCGGCGTCGATCAACAGTGTTTCGCCGGTAGCGGAACAAGTGATCAGATAGGCATTGTTGTCCATCGGGCCGACCGAGACCTTTAGGATCGTGGCGCCGGGTAGGGTCCGGCGGGCCGCGGTGCCGGGGTCGACGTGTCCGGTGTAGTTGTCGTCCACTGCAGTCATACCGGTCACGCTACTGGTCAAAACTTGCTTGTCGGTATGGACACATAGCATGGAATGCGCCGTGCGCGATTCCGGTTCGGGATGCGCACGGGCTTACCAGGAGGCCACGAGAAGTTGCCGGAAAGTTCTGAGAGGGGCAGCGTTGGCTGACCGTCTGATCGTCAAGGGCGCCCGCGAACACAACCTGCGCGGCGTCGATCTCGACCTGCCCCGCGACGCGCTGATCGTCTTCACCGGGCTGTCGGGCTCGGGCAAATCGTCGCTGGCCTTCGACACGATTTTCGCCGAGGGGCAGCGCCGCTACGTGGAGTCCCTGTCGGCCTACGCCCGCCAGTTCCTGGGCCAGATGGACAAGCCCGACGTCGACTTCATCGAGGGCCTGTCCCCGGCGGTGTCCATCGACCAGAAGTCCACCAACCGCAACCCGCGATCGACCGTCGGCACGATCACCGAGGTCTACGACTACCTGCGGCTGCTCTACGCGCGGGCCGGCACGCCGCACTGCCCGATCTGCGGCGAGCGGATCGCCCGGCAGACCCCGCAGCAAATCGTCGATCAGGTGCTGGCGATGCCCGAGGGCACCCGATTCCTGGTGCTCGCCCCGGTGGTGCGCACCCGCAAGGGCGAATTCGCCGACCTTTTCGAGAAGCTCAACGCCCAGGGCTACAGCCGGGTGCGGGTCGACGGCGTCGTGCACCCGTTGACCGACCCGCCGAAGCTGAAGAAGCAGGAAAAGCACGACATCGAGGTGGTGGTGGACCGCCTCACCGTCAAGGCGTCCGCCAAGCAGCGGCTGACCGATTCGGTGGAGACCGCGCTGAACCTGGCGGACGGCATCGTGGTGCTCGAGTTCATCGACCACGAACACGACGCGCACAACCGGGAGCAGCGGTTCTCCGAGAAGCTGGCCTGCCCCAACGGGCACGCGCTGGCGGTCGACGACCTGGAACCGCGGTCGTTCTCGTTCAACTCGCCCTACGGCGCCTGCCCCGAGTGCAGCGGCCTGGGCATCCGCAAGGAGGTCGACCCCGACCTGGTGGTGCCCGACCCCGAACGCACCCTGGCCGAGGGCGCGGTGGCCCCGTGGTCGACGGGCCACACCGCGGAGTACTTCACCCGGATGATGGCCGGGCTCGGCGACGAGCTGGGCTTCGACGTCGACACCCCGTGGCGCAAGCTGCCGGCCAAGGCCCGCAAGGCGATTCTCGAGGGCTCCGACCACCAGGTGCATGTGCGGTACCGCAACCGGTACGGGCGCACCCGGTCCTACTACGCCGATTTCGAGGGCGTGCTGGCGTTCCTGCAGCGCAAGATGGCGCAGACCGAGTCCGAGCAGATGAAGGAACGCTACGAAGGCTTCATGCGCGACGTGCCCTGCCCGGTGTGTGAGGGCACCCGGCTCAAGCCGGAGATCCTGGCCGTGACCTTGGCTGCGGGGGACCGGGGCGCGAAGTCCATCGCCGAGGTCTGCGAGCTGTCGATCTCGGACTGCGCGGACTTCCTGAACGCGCTCACCCTCGGCGTCCGCGAGAAGGCGATCGCCGGGCAGGTGCTCAAGGAAATCCAGTCGCGGCTGGGCTTTTTGCTCGACGTCGGGCTCGAGTACCTGTCGCTGTCACGCGCCGCGGCCACGCTGTCCGGCGGTGAGGCGCAACGCATTCGGCTGGCCACCCAGATCGGGTCCGGTCTGGTCGGTGTGCTCTACGTGCTCGACGAGCCGTCCATCGGGCTGCATCAGCGCGACAACCGCCGGCTCATCGAAACCCTCACTCGGCTAAGGGGTTTGGGCAACACGCTGATCGTCGTCGAGCACGACGAGGACACCATCGCGCACGCCGACTGGATAGTCGACATCGGCCCGCGGGCCGGTGAGCACGGCGGCAAGATCGTGCACAGCGGCACCTACAGCGAGCTTTTGGCGAACAAGGACTCGATCACCGGCGCCTACCTGTCGGGCAAGGAACGCATCGAGATGCCCGCCAGGCGGCGCCCGGTCGATAAGCGGCGGCTCACCGTCGTCGGCGCCCGCGAGCACAACCTGCGCGGCATCGACGTCTCGTTCCCGCTCGGCGTGCTCACCTCGGTGACCGGGGTATCGGGTTCCGGCAAATCGACCCTGGTGAACGACATCCTGGCGGCGGTGCTGGCCAACCGGCTCAACGGCGCCCGGCAGGTTCCCGGCCGGCACACCCGGGTCACCGGGCTGGATCATCTGGACAAGCTGGTGCGGGTGGACCAGTCACCGATCGGTCGCACGCCGCGATCCAACCCGGCCACCTACACCGGGGTGTTCGACAAGATCCGCACCCTGTTCGCCGCCACCACCGAGGCCAAAGTCCGTGGCTATCAACCGGGCCGGTTCTCGTTCAACGTCAAGGGCGGCCGCTGCGAGGCGTGCACCGGCGACGGCACGATCAAGATCGAGATGAACTTTTTGCCCGACGTGTACGTGCCGTGCGAGGTCTGCCACGGCGCCCGGTACAACCGGGAAACCCTTGAGGTGCACTACAAGGGCAAGACCATCTCCGAGGTGCTGGACATGTCCATCGAGGAGGCGGCGGAGTTCTTCGAGCCGATCACCGGCATCCACCGGTATCTGCGCACCCTGGTCGACGTGGGGCTGGGGTATGTGCGGCTCGGCCAGCCCGCACCGACGCTGTCCGGCGGCGAGGCGCAACGCGTCAAACTGGCCGCGGAACTGCAGAAGCGCTCGACCGGGCGCACGGTGTACATCCTCGACGAGCCCACCACGGGACTGCATTTCGACGACATCCGCAAGTTGCTGAAGGTCATCAACGGCCTTGTCGACAAGGGCAATACGGTCATCGTCATCGAGCACAACCTGGACGTGATCAAGACCTCGGACTGGATCGTCGACATGGGGCCGGAAGGCGGTGCCGAGGGCGGAACCGTTGTCGCGGAAGGCACTCCGGAGGACGTCGCCGCCGTGCCGGAGAGCTACACCGGGAAGTTCCTCGCCGAGGTGATCGGCCGGAGCCCGGCGGCATCGGGCGCCCCGCAGCGATCGAACCGGCGTCGCAAAGTCACCGCCTGAGCCCGCGCGTCAACTGTTCTCGGGCTTCATCGCGTCGCGGATCTGGGCCAGCCGCTCGGCCGCGGCGCGCCGGCGTTCGTCGTACTGTTCCGAGACCGAACGGCCCTCGGCTGATTCCGCATCGAGCTCGGCGGCGCCTTGCGCCGTCGCGTAGCGGGCCTCGATCTGGTCGCGCACCGACTCGAAGGTCGGCACACCGGAGTCGTCGTACTCCGGGCCGGATCCGGCGGCGCCGGAAGTGGTGGGTTCGTCGGGCATGCCGTCACGGTACTGCCACGAGCGGCCGAAATGTCGCAACGTCCGTGGGCGGGGCCGCAGTGCCGAAATCGGCCCCGGGGCACAGTGGCAAGCCCGCTGTGTCAAAACAAATGCGAGACAAGCTCGATATCGCAACATCATTGGCCGCGCAGTGCGGCCGTATTCGGCCGTTTATGTCACAATCCCCTTGGTTAATTTGTCGCGAGTCGAATTAACAAATGGCTCAAGACCCGTTCAAAAAAATTACTCGGTAGTAACCGCAAATAGGTGGAGGTCACGGATGGAAGCGGCACAACTCACGGGAATCGGGATTGACGCCCCGTGGTCGGACACCGGGTTCGGCTGGCGCGATCACGCGACGGGATGCTGGGTCACGGCGGCCACGCCGCAGGCAGAGCCCGTGCTGTGGAATCAGTACCTGGACGGCGCGCTGGACAGTTATCGGCGGCACGGGCTGGAGTGGGTGCTCGACGTCGACCAGATTCGGGACGGCGCCGACACGGCATTGTTTTTTGTCGTGCTCGATCCACAAGGGCGGGTGGTCGGAGGCACGCGGGTGGTAGGGCCCCTGCGCTCGCCGGAAGACTCCCACGCTCTCGAGGAATGGAAAGGCAATCCGGGACTTCCCTTGCTGCGCCATATGATTTCCAACCGGCTTCCGTTTGGCGTCGTGGAGGTGAAAAGCGCGTGGACCAATTCTCGCGAATATGGCAATCGGGCGCTGTCCACGGCGCTGGCGCGTACCGCGCTGCCGATGATGACGCTGTTGGGCGTTCAGTTCGTGATGGCCACCGCGGCCGCGCACGTGCTCGAGCAGTGGCAGTCGTCCGGGGGCGTCGTGGCCAACCGGGTAACCGCGGCGGCGTATCCCACCGACGACTACCGGACCAAGGTGATGTGGTGGGATCGCCGCACCCTTGCCACACATGCCGAGCCCGGACAATTCAAGCTGATGTGCGCCGAGAACGCCGAAATCCTCAGCCGCATCTCGGCATAGCACGAAATGACGTGGTGCCGAGGCGTTCCCGGTTGCCCGCGCAAGTGTGCTGGGTCGCGGCATCGCGCCGGTGAAACCGGGAAGGCGATGTCGGGCCGGTTGGCGCGAATGTCATCATTGCGGCTATGGCTTCTCGACACACGCGATTTCGGTTCTTCTACCGGATCGGCTTCACGCCGTGGGAGGGCCACCCGATCGGCCAAGGTCTGCGGGATCTCGTCGAGGGAACTTCAGACACGCCCGCGCTGCCCACCGGGCGGGCCCTCGACGTCGGCTGCGGCACCGGGGACTGCGCCGTCTACCTCGCCCAGCAGGGCTGGCAGGTCACCGGGGTCGACTACGTCGCGAAACCGCTCGACAAAGCGCAGGCGAAAGCCGGCAAAGCCGGTGTCGCGGTCGACTTCGTGCGCGCCGACGTGACGCAGCTGAGTCAGTCCGGGATCGGAACAGGCTTCGACCTGATCGTCGACAACGGCTGCATCCACAACATGAGTGGCGCCGACCGTGACGCGTACGTCCGGGAAGTCGGCGCCGTGGCGGCACCCGGCGCGCGGCTGTTCATCGCCGCGTTCCCTCCCGGGGGCCGATTCGGCGTGCCGGGCATCGGTCACGCCGAGATCCAACAACGTTTCACGCCCGACTGGACGCTGTTGTTCACCGGCGACGAGCAGGAGCTCGACGACCGGAAGACCCCGGCGTATTACTACCTGCTCCAATATCGCGCCTGAGCGCCCGCGCGTTCGGCGGGTTTAAACCGCGTTCCCCGTTCCCGAGAACCGGGTGGTGGAGAAGTTCATCGGTATGGCGCGCTTGGCCAGGAGCGACTCCATCGCCGTGCTGTCAAGCGGGCGGGACAGCAGAAACCCTTGTGCGCGATGGCATCCCAGGCTGAGCAGCCTCTCGGCCGCCGCCACGGATTCCACCCCCTCGGCCACGACGTCGAGCCCGAACGCGTCGGCCAGGGCCATCGTCGAGCGCACGATCGCCAGGTCGCCGGCGTTGGTGTCCAGGTTCTGGACAAACCCCTTGTCGATCTTCAGCGAATCGACGGGCAGAGATTTCAGATAGGTCAGCACGCTGTAGCCGGTGCCGAAGTCGTCGATGGCGATCTGTACCCCGACGTCCTTCAATCCGAACAACGTCTGACGTGTGGCGTCGATATCTTGGACCACAACGCTTTCGGTGATTTCCAGACAGACGGTGCTGGGATCGAGCCCGAACTCGTCGAGGGTGGCCGCGACGGTGTCAACGATACCTGCGGTGACGAGCTGCACGGGGGAGACGTTGATTCGAAGCACCGTGCCGTTGCCGACACCGCGTGACCGCCAGAGCCCGAATTGCGCACACGCCGAGCGCATTACCAGACGCCCCAGTTTGGCACCGAGGTTGATCGATTCCACGACCTGGATGAACGAATCGGGCATCAGTAGCCCCAGAGTGGGGTGTTGCCAACGGATCAGCGCCTCGGTGCCCAGGATCTTCCCGGTGCGCATGTCGAACTCCGGGAGGTAGTGCAGGACCAATGCGCCGCCACCGCCCTCGATCATCCCTTCCAGGTGCAGCTCGATGTCGTTGCGGATCATGTCGGTTGTCGACATTTCCGGGCGGAAGGTCGCGACGTTGTTCCCGCCGGATGCCTTGGCCGACCGGGTGGCCTGGTCGACCCGCCGGAGCAGGTCCGACGTGGTCTCGTCCCCGGGTACGCCGGTCGCGACGCCGATACTTACGGTGCGACTGAGCATCTCACCGTCGATGGGGATCGGTAGGTGGACCCGCTCGTGCAGCGAGCTTGCGAACGTTTCGGCGGCCTCGACGTCCATGGCCCCGGCGGGCACGATGCCGAACTCGTCGCCGCCGAAGCGGGCGATGACGGAGGGAATCTCGGTGGTCTCGCGCAGCAGCGCGGCGAACTTCTCGATGAATCGATCGCCGGCGTCCTGGCCGAGGCGACCGTTGATGACCTTGAAGCGGTCTATGGCGAGGAACACGACCGAGACCGGGCCGGGCTGTCCCTTCGCGAGCCGGTCGTCGAGGTAGGCGATGAGCGCCCTGCGGTTCAGCAGTCCGGTGAGTTCGTCGTGCTCGGCGAGGTAGTGAATTTGCTGTTCGGCGACGACGCGGGCCTGCAGTTGCGCGAACAGGGCGGCGATCGCCTGTAGCGCGTTGAGTTCTTCGGATAGCCATTCCCGGTCGCCGAGCTTGCCGAAGGCGAGCGTGCCGGTGGTGACGTCGCCGGACAGCAGCGGAACGGCGGCCAGCGAGACGGCGGGAGCTCCGGTGCCCTCCTCGATCCGGTGCTGGTAGTCGGCGTTCTCGGGCTCGGGACGGACCACCTCGGGCACCTTGAGGTGTTCGGTCCGCGCGAAGATCGAGTCGGCATCGGCGAAATACACCAGACCGATCGGATCCGGGTCGGCGTTGCGTGGCGGGAATTCGGCGATGAGGCGCGTCGCGCGGATGGTGTGGTCGTTGTGGCGCAGGAAGCTGAAGTCCACCCCCAGGTCGCGAACCAGGTTGCCGAGCACGCGTTGGCTGATCGCGGCAGAGTCCGCCACGGTGGCCGCCATCAACTCGGCGGCGGCAGCGGTGACCAGGTGGTCCAGTGTGCCCGACATTGCCCTAACCGTAGCGGTAACCGGTGCGCTGCGTTTGGCATTGCATAGGGCGTCTAGCAATGATTCGCTCACGTTGACGGGCAAGTGTGATCAAGGCCGCATGAGCTCGGCGACGATGCGGTGTCTCGACGATCCGACGCGGCGCAAGGGCGTTAGCTGGTCGGCGAAACGGGCTGGCGTCGCGGTCGAATGCGAGCGGGGACCGGACCGCCGGCGATCATGGTGAAATGCAGTGCGAGCGGAAACTCGGCATCCAGAGAGCGGATTTCGGCTCGGCGGATGAGGGTTGCCAAGGCGAGTGTCACTTCGAGCATGGCGAAATGGTCGCCGATGCAGGAGCGCGGTCCGCCACCGAACGGCAGGTATTGCCACCGATCGAGCGCCTTGAAGTTCTCCGGACTGAACCGCTCGGGGTCGAACCGAAGTGGATCCTGCCAAAGTTGCGGGTCGCGCTGTACGGCCATCCGCCCGACGATGAGCATGGTGCCCCTCGGCACCCGATAGCCGGCCACCGCGACGTCGCGGGAGGCCATGCGCGTGCCGGTGGGGGCCGGCGGGCACAGGCGAAGCGACTCCCGTATCACCTGCATGGTGAATCCGAGCCGGGGCAGGTCGTCGGACGTCAGCGGCCGATCCGGTAAAGCCGCAACCTCGGCCGCCACCCGCTCTTGATAATCGGGGTGGTGTCCCAAAGCCCACAGGGCATAGGTCAAGGCCGTCGTGGTGGTGTCGTGGCCGGCGAACAGGAACATGACCAGCTCGTCGCAAATCTCCTTATCGGTCAACCGTTTTCCGGTCACCGGATCCTGCGCCGCGATGAGCGCGTGGACCAGCGGTGCGACTCGTGTCGGATCGGAGCGACAGTCTCGCAGGATCTCCTGCGTCAGAGCGTGCAGTTTGGCGCTTGCCGCTCGCGCGCGCCGCCGCGCCGGTGTGGGCAACCAGCGAGGCGCACGAAGCGGATTGGTCGCGCGCCTGACCGCGTAGGCCAACGCGACCCGTAGCGGCTCGACAACCTCGTCGGCCCGCTGTTCCAGGTCGAGTCCGAGCACCGATCGGCCCAGCGCGCGCAACGTTATCGTGCGGCACTCGGCGTCCAGATCGATGACGGCACCGTCCTGCCACCCCTCGCTCACCGATTGCGCCGCCTGCTCCATGTGACCGCCGAACTCGCTCACCCGCTGTTTGGTGAACACCGGCTGTAGGGTGCGCCGACGTGACTTCCATGGCTCGAAGGGAAGATCGGTGAGACTGGCGCCGATGATGTGGCGCACCTGCTCGAAGACGGGTGTGGTCTTGTCGACGGAATCGTCTTTGGTACTGAGGATGTCGCGGATGGCTTCCGGAGACGTCGCAAGCACCATCGGCGGCATCAGCCATCGCGGCCCCAAGGTGAAAAAGCTCACCCGGCCGCCGGCATCACGCAGCCTTTCCGTCCCGGTGCTGAATTCGCGCACCGCCGCGAGGCGCTGACGAAAGGGCATCGGGTTCACCGGCGGCAGGGGTAAGCACTTGATTTCGTCACTCGCCAGGGCCTGAACCACGCCTACCTCCCGCGGATAATGATGTTGCCTACGCCGATCCGGTAGGACCGCGCAGGCCACAAGCTTGCCGGCCCCCGCTGACCGGACAAGTATTCCAGCACATCCGTTTCGACGCGGCGAATTCACCGGGCTGCCAGTGAAATTGCAGGGACGGGTTGATAATCATGTACGACAGATCGGCCCAATGCTCGACCGTCGCTAGAACCTGACCCGAAATCGGTGACGCGGACTCCATGAAAGGTTGAGGGTGAACAGAATTCGGCCCCTGTGGCGGATGCCCGGCATCGTCTTGCGTGAGCGGTCGCATCCGGCAGGGCGTGAGCGCATTCCTGAGCCGATGGTGGTGGACGATCCGGAGTCCGTTGCCCAGTTTCACACCGGTGGCGGATCCAACCCGGGGATGCTCGCGGTCTACGACTTGTGCGCTCGGGCGCTTGATGCGCTGCTGCCGCCCGACGGCCACCTGCTGGACCTCGGCGTCGGTTCCGGCCGTGCGCTCAGCGCCGTGCTGCGCCGACGGCCCGACGTTCGGGCCACCGCCGTCGATCTCGCCCCGAACATGCTGTCCACGGCGCGGGAGCTGTTCGACGCCGAAGGCCTGGGGGACCGCGTCGAACTGCGTCAGGAGGACATCACGGCGCTGCCGGAGCAGATTTCAACGCGTCCGTGGGACGCCATCTCCTGCATGTGGACCCTGCATCAGCTACCGGATTTCGACACGTTGCGCGGCGCCCTCCGGCAGATCGCCGACCTCCAACGCCGCAGCGGTGCGGCAGTGTGGATTTCCGATTTTCAGCGCCTGCGGGACCCGGCGGCCGCCCCCAAGATGCTCGAGATCGCCGACCCCGCCTCGCCGGCCGTCCTGCGCCAGGACGCCATTGCAAGCGAGGCGGCGGCGTTCACCATCGCGGAACTGTCGACAGAGCTCGCCGCAGCGGGACTGCACGAAATGCATTGCGGCCACTCGACACCCGTGCCCTATCTGCAGGCGTACTGGACATTCGGGTCGCGCGGCGAGCACCATCGGCGCCACAGCACCTCAGAACGGCTTCGCCGTGAATCCCCATCGCAACAACGCCGACTCGCGGCGGGCCCTACCGCGCAACCCAGGGTCCCGCGTGCCGGTCACGCCGTGCGGTTCGCCGCGCGACCCGAATGTCCAGTACGCCTGCAGATAGGGCACGGGTGTCGAGTGGCCGCAATGCATTTCGTGCAG
>NZ_LZKY01000087.1:0-14335 GCF_001673055.1 Mycobacterium sp. 1245801.1 | reverse complement strand
TCGCCGTCGGCCGCGACGACGATCCGGTCCTGCGGCAGGCCGTATCCCCTTCCGACGTTGGCCGCGGACTGCCCGCCCGACCGGTTTCCCGGCGTCATCGGCGAACCGGTGACCCCGCCGGTGCGGGCATCGGCGTATCGCTGCGGCGAGTCCTGGTCGACGCTGGTGCACCACCGGCCGACGGGCCGGCGCCTGCTGATCCAAGGCAGTGCCGGCTTCGTCGAGGGCGCCCTGGCCGGCCAGCGCGCCGACGCGGCGTACCTGTCCGTCGGGCAGCTGGGGCTGCAGCCGCGGTCGTACCTGGTCGACTACTGGACCGAGACCGTGCGCGCGGTGGGCGCGCGCCGGGTGATCCTCATTCACTGGGACGACTTCTTCCGCCCGCTGACAAAGCCGTTGCGGGCCTTGCCCTATGCCGGCGACGACCTGGACGTCTCCGTCCGCGTCCTCGACGAGCTCGCCGCGCAGGACGGTGTCTCGGTGCACCTGCCCACGGTGTGGCGGCGCGAAGACCCCTGGAAGTAGAGCGGTTGGCACCTTGGCCCTGACGCTGGCGCTGTTGCTGCTTGCCGTGGTCCTCGCGTTCGCCGTCGCGCGCCCGGGCGGCTGGCCCGAGGCGCTGGCCGCCGTCCCGGCGGCCCTGATCCTGATCGCGGTCGGCGCGATCTCGGTGCACCAGGCGGTCAAACAGATCGCCGATCTGTCCGGGGTGGTCGCCTTCCTGGGTGCGGTGTTGGTGCTGGCCAAGCTCTGCGACGACGAGGGCCTGTTCGAGGCCGCGGGCGCGGCGATCACCCGGGGCAAGGTCGGGTCGGGCGGCCTGCTGCGGCGGGTCTTCGTCATCGCCTCGCTGATCACCGCGGTGCTGAGCCTGGACGCCGCCGTGGTCCTGCTGACCCCCGTGGTGCTGGCGGCCGTGCGCCGGCAGCGCACCCGGGTGCGGCCCTACGCCTACGCCACCGCCCATCTGGCCAACGGCGCATCGCTGTTGTTGCCGGTGTCGAACCTGACCAACCTGCTGGCGTTCCACACCGCCAACATCTCGTTCACCAGGTTCACCCTCGCGATGGCGGCGCCGTGGCTGGGCGCGATCGCCGTCCTCTACGTGATTTTCCGCTGGTTCTTCGCCAAGGACTTGCGGGTGCAGCCCGACCCGGAAGAGCTGGGCGCACCGCCGCGCCCGCCGGTGTTCGTGTTGCTGGTCGTGGCGCTGACGCTGGCCGGGTTCGCGGTCGCCCAGTCGGTGGGCATCGCCCCGGCCTGGGTGGCGCTGTGCGGCGCCGCCGTGCTGGCGGTGCGCAGCCTGCGCCATCGGCACACCTCGGTGTCCGACATCGTGCGCTCGGTCAACATCTCGTTCCTGGTGTTCGTGCTGGCGCTGGGCGTCGTGGTGCAGGCAGTGATGCTCAACGGGATGGACCGGGCGATGTCGGCGGTGCTGCCGTCGGGTTCGAGCCTGCCCGCGCTGCTCGCCATCGCCGCGCTGGCCGCCGCGCTGGCCAACGTCGTCAACAACCTGCCCGCCACGCTGGTGCTGCTGCCGCTGGTCGCGCCCAGCGGGCCGGTGGCCGTGCTGGCGGTGCTCATCGGGGTCAACATCGGCCCCAACCTGACCTACGTCGGATCGTTGTCGAACCTGTTGTGGCGGCGAGTGTTACGCCAGCACGACGTCGACGCCGGGGTCGGCGAATACACCCGCCTCGGCGTGTGCACGGTGCCCGCGTCGCTGGCGGTGGCGGTGCTCGCGCTGTGGGCCTCGGCGCGGCTGCTCGGTCTCTAGCGCGCGGGCGAGCCGCAGGGGCCCGACCGGATGATCGACGCCAGCTCCTCGCGCGACTGCGCCCCCACTCGCTGGCAGGCCCGGTACACGTGGCCCTCCACGGTGCGCACCGACATCACCAGCTTCTCGGCGATCTCGCGGTTGGACAGCCCGGCCACCACGAGCTCGACGACGTCGCGCTGGCGGCCCGACAACTTCAGACCCGTCGGGGTGTGCAGCGCCGGCGTGTGCAAGCCACCGCACTCGTCGGCCAGTTCCCTGGCCAACGCCGCGGCGTACAGCCCGCGGCGGTGATGTTGGCCTTCGTCGAACACCGCCGAGGCCTGCGCGGCCGCATCGGCGGCCGCCACCCGATCGCCGATCCGCCGGTAGGCCGCCGAAGCCGCCAGCAGGCCCTCGCCGTCCCGGGCCGACAGCGCGCCGGCATGCGACGCGACCGCGTCGGCCAGCGGCAGCGACAACGCGTCGGCCAGCTCCCGCGCCCGCGCCGCCTGGGAGGCATCGCCCCATTGGGCCGCCGCCTGGATGCAGGCCAGCTCGTGGGTCGGCTGACCGCGGTCGCGGGCCAGCCGGGCGGCCTGCGCGACGGACGCCACGGCCTCGCCCAATCGGCCGTTCGCCGCCATCGCCCACCCCTCGGCCAGGGCCAGGCCGGTGTGCATGAACCGGAAGTCGGCCGGCACGCACGACCGCGCCGCGGCGACCGCGTCGTTCGCCTCGTCGGCCTGGCCGAGCTTGGCGTGCGCCTCGGCCAACGCGAAATAGCTCGCGGGTCGCAAACCCGTTGTCACGTAGTGTGTTTGCACCCCGGCCACCGCTTCGTGCACCAGTCGGGCCGCCTCGGCGACCGCACCGCGAGCCAGCTCGGCGTTGCCCGACAGCAGGGCCAGGTTCGCATAGGCCAGGCCCGGGATGTCGCGCGATGATGCCGCGAGTTGCCGTGCGGTGCTGACGAATTCATCGATCCGACCGGTCAGCCGACAGGCGCGTCCGTAGACGGCGCCGAACCAGAACCGCATATGCGACGCCTGAAAGGACGTCGTCGCGCGCCGCAGGGCCTGCTCGGCCACCCCGGCGAGCTCGCCGACCTGTCCCAGCGCGCCCATCGCCATGATCAGCCCCAGCGACGCCATCATCGCGTGGAAGCCGGGTAGTTCGGGGAAACTCAATGCGGCCCGGGCGTTTTCGGTCGCGGACTCGCAGCGCGCGGCCACCGCATCCAGGCACGCCTGTATCGCCAGCCGCTCCGCTCGCTGGGCCGGCGTCTCGGAAGGGTCCGCGGCAAGATCGTCGAGGATCTGCGCCGCTGCGTTGGGGTTGTAAAGGTGCCAGATCAGGTTGGCCGCCCGCACCGTCGCCCAGTGGTGGCGGTCGGGCACGTCGCTGTCGGCCAAGGCGCGCAGCGCCGACTCGGCCGCCTCGCCCCGCCCCAGCAGCGCGAGGTTCATGGCCCGCACCCCGGCGGCCCCCGGCGCACCGGCTTGGGCGGCCGCGGTGGCGAACCGGTCGGCCAACTCCAGATCCAGCAGGGTCATCGCGTGCCGTGCCGATTCCAGGTACAGGTCGGGGTCGGGGTCGAGGTCCGACTCGAGGCGCAGCAGCGCGCGGCGCACCGTGGCCTGCATGTCTGCGTCGCCCACGTCGGCCAGTCGCGTGGCCAGCCTGCCCCGGATCTCCGACAGATACAGCTCGCCCGCGCTGGCGCGGCGCAACTCACCGAACAGCGGGTGGGCGAGCCGGGCCGTCAAGCCGGCGCCGGTGCGTTCGATGTTGACCAGGCCCAGTTGCTCGGCCTCGGCCAGGTCGCGGCGCCGCACCACATCGCACAGCACCTCGACGGCCAGCGGCTCGCATTGCGAGAGCGTGTCGATCACCATCGCCACCCGCGGGCCGAGCCGGCCCATCTGGCGGCCCACCGTGTCGGACAGGCTCGCCGAGACCGCGACGTCGCCGTCCCACATCCACACCCCGGCGGTCTTGCGCATCCGCCCCGCGGCGACCTGGTCGGCCAAGAGCTGCCGCAGAAACAGGGCGTTGCCGCCGGTCAGCTTCTGGAACCGCGCCGCGCTGCGCGCGTCGACCGGGCCGTCCAGCTTGGTCTCGATGACCTCACGGGTCGCCGCCGCCGAAAGCGGTTCGAGATCAAGCCGTTCCAACAGGCCGTCTTTCCACAATGCCGTCACCGCGTCCGGTTCGTCGCTGCCGGTCCGGACGGTGACCACCAGCCGGACCCCGCCGCACTGCGCGAGCTGGTGGACGACGAGCGCGGACAGCCCGTCCAGCAGGTGCGCGTCATCGACCCCGATCAGCACCCGGCGCTGCCGCTGTTGGGCGACAAACGAATTGATCACGCGGCGCACATCGGTCAGCGGATCGGACTGCGCCTCGTTCAAAGCCTCGGTCATCGCGCCGATGAAGGCCCCCAGGGGCAACGCCTGCGCCGAGTCGGTGCCGACGATCCACTGCGTCCGCTGCCCCGACGCCTGGGCACGCTTGAGCACTTCGTGGGCCAACCAGGTCTTGCCGACGCCGGCGGCTCCGGCGAGCACGACGCCCGCGTGTTTGGCACCCGCACCCAGGGCGCGGCGAATGATTCCCAGTTCGCTGTCACGCCCCGTCAGCGGCTCGGCGCCGATCACTCGGCGACTATAACGGCGCGCACGCATCGGATGGGAGGCTTTGCCGGCCTTTGGGTGGCCCGATGTGCACCCGACCCGCAGCAATCGCGTAGTCGACTACGCTGTCGGCCCGCCTCGGCGCCCGTGAGCATGAGTTTTGTCGGACGTGTGGTCAACAAGAGCGGTGGGCTATGGCAAAGATCGGAAATCACGCACTGGTATTGGGAGCGAGCATGGCCGGTCTGCTGGCCGCGAGATCGCTCAGCGAGTTCTTCGGCACGGTCACGGTGGTGGAGCGCGATCCGTTGCCCGACATCGCGCCCGAAACGGCGACCGCGCGCCGGGGCGTGCCGCAGGGCCGGCATCTGCACGGGCTGTTGCCCCGGGGCGGGCAGGTGCTCGAGCAGTTGTTCCCCGGCATCCTCGATCAGCTGGTCATCGACGGCGCACACCACACCGACGGCCAGGATCTGTCCCGGGTGCACTACGACCTGGGCGGGCACCTGATGGCGCGCTCGGGCAGCGCCCCCTCGTTCGCCGTGCACCTGGCGACCCGGCCCTTCCTCGAGGAGCACGTCCGCGCGCGCCTGCGCCGGATGCCCAACATCACGCTGCTCGACGACCACGACGTCGTCGACCTGACCACGACGCCGGACCGCCGGCGCGTCACCGGCGCCCGCGTGGTCAACCGCCGCACCCGCGAAGACCTCGCACTGAGCGCGGATCTGGTGGTCGACGCCACCGGGCGCGGCGCGAGGACCCCGGCATGGCTGCATGCCCTGGGCTACGAACGCCCGACCGAGGTGCACGTCCCGGTGCGCCTGACCTACGTGAGCCAATTCCTGCGCATGGCACCGGACGTGCTGCACGAATTCGGGTTCATCGTGGGAGCCGTGCCCGGCCGGCCGCGTGGTGTGGGCATGCTGAACTGCGAGAACGACACGTGGACGTTCACCGTCTACGGCATCGCGGGCCACGCGCCGCTCACCGACCTGGCGTCGATGTGCGAGTTCGTCGAGGACTGCGCACCGGCCCGCCTGCTGGCCGCGGTCCGGGCCGCCGAACCCCTCGGGGAGCCCACCCGGCACGTCCAACCGTCCAGCCAGTGGCGCCGCTACGACCGGATGCGACGCTTTCCGCAGGGCCTGCTGGTCATCGGCGACGCGATCTGCAGCTTCAACCCGATCTACGGCCAGGGCATGACCGTCGCCGCGCTGGAGGCCTTGGCGCTGCGCGACTGCTTGTCCTGCGGCACAGATGATTTGGCCCGGCGATTCTTTCGGGCCGCCACCGTGCCGATCCGCCAGGCCTGGGAGCTGTCGGCCAACCCCGACCTGTGCCTACCCGAAATCGAGGGCACCGCACCGCTACTCACCCGGTTGCTCAACGGCTACATCGACCGCATCCTCACCGCCGCCGAATACGACGCGATCGCGGTCGATCGGTTCGTCAGGGTCACCGCGCTCATCGACCCCGCCGACCGGCTGCTGCACCCCACGATGATGTGGCGTGCCGCGCTGGCCAACCTTCGCCGGCCGCGACGCGGCGACAACCAGCCGGCTCGCGCGAACGGTGACCTGGCGGGGAGCGTGCCCCGCTAGGCCCGCCGGTAGGCGGGCGGCAACGGCATCGACAGTTCGGCGAGCACGGTACGCAACAACGTCGGGTAATCGGTGATGATGCCGTCGACGCCGTAACCGATCTGCCGGCGCATGGCGGCGGCGTCGTCGACGGTCCAGGGAATCACCTTGAGCCCCAACGCATGCGCGCGGTCGACGAACGGCTGGCCGGTGACCAGCCGGTAGTCGGGTGAGACGATGTCCGCGCCCACCGTCCGCGCGCCGATCAGGGGATCGCCGACGAACGCGGGATTCACTCCGCCCAGCCAGGGCGAGTCCGGCGCCCAGGTGTGCTGGTCGTACAAGGCCACCAACGGAATTGACGGCTCGGCGTGCCGCACCAACGGCAGGGTGCGCCAGTCGAAGCTCTGAATCTCCACCCGGTCGGCCTTACCCGCCGACCTGACCGCGGCCAGTATCACGTCGACGGCCTCCTGCGGCTCGGCCGATGCGCCGGGGCGGTCGGCCTCCACCTTGGTTTCGATGTTGTAGCGCACGGCGTCGGCGCGGTAGGAGTCGGCGAGCGCGAAAACCTGCGGCAGCGTCGCGATCTTGTTGCCCCACACCACTTCGGCTTGGGGGTAGTCGGCGAGCGGGCGCCCGCAGTCCAGGGTGTCGACCTGGGTGAGGGTGAGCTCGTGCACGAGCTTGCCCACGTATGGATACTGCGGGTCACCGGTGAACGCGGGCGCGGTGTCGGCACACTTTTCGGCCTCGATGGTCGGGTCGTGCCACACCAGCGGTTGCCCGTCCTTGGTGATGACGATGTCCAATTCCAATGTGCTGACGCCCAATTCGATCGCCTTGGCGAACGCGCGCAGCGATTCCTCGGTGGTCTCGCCTCGCCCGCCGCGATGGGCCTGCAGGTCGAATTCCGACGGTCGCGCGGTGGCCGGCCCGGCGAGCAGCACCGCCAGCGTCAGCAGCGCGGCGGCCAGGCGCGCGATCACTCATCCCCTGCGCTGGCGCGTGATTTCGGCGAGTACCACCCCGGCGGCCACCGACGCGTTCAGCGATTCGGTGTCCCCGGCCATCGGGATGGACACGACTTCGTCGCAGTTCTGCCGCACCAACCGCGACAGCCCCTTGCCTTCCGATCCCACGACGACCACCAGCGGATCGGTGCCGTCGATGTCGTCGAGCGGGGTGTCACCACCGGCGTCGAGACCGATCACCCGCAGCCCACGACCGGCCCAATCCGTCAGTGTCCGGGTCAGATTGGTGGCCCGCGCCACCGGGATGCGCGCCGCGGCCCCGGCGCTGGTGCGCCAGGCCACCGCGGTCACCGAGGCCGATCGCCGCTGCGGGATCAGCACCCCGTGGCCGCCGAACGCCGCGACCGAGCGGACGATGGCGCCCAGGTTGCGGGGGTCGGAGATGTTGTCCAGCGCGACCAGCAACGCCGGCGGCGAGGCGAGCGCGGCGGCGACCAGATCGTCAGGGTGGGCGTATTTGTACGGCGGCACCTGCAAGGCGATGCCCTGATGCAGATGGTTGGCGGTCATCCGGTCCAGATCGGTGCGCGGCACCTCCAGGATCGAGATGCCCAAATCGGCTGCGCGAGTGACTGATTCGGTGAGCCGTTCGTCGGCCTCGGTGCCCAGCGCCACGTAGAGCGCGGTGGCCGGCACCCCGGCCCGCAGGCACTCCAGCACCGGGTTGCGGCCCAGCACCGTCTCGGATTCGTCGGTCTTGCCCCGCGCGGGCCGACGGCTCTGGGCCTTGGCGCGCTTGGCGGCCGGATGGTTGGGGCGCAGGTGCGCGGGTGGGGTGGGGCCACGACCTTCCAGGCCGCGGCGGCGCTGGCCGCCCGAACCCACGGTCGGGCCCTTCTTGGTGCCCTCTTTGCGTATCGCCCCGCGGCGGCGCGAGTTGCCGGCCATCTACTCGGCCCCTACTGTTCTGGACTGGCCTGCAGCGACCACTGCGGCCCGTCGGCGGTGTCGGTGACCTCGATGCCGGCCTCCTTGAGCCGGTCGCGGATCTCGTCGGCCAGCGCCCAGTTGCGTTCCGCGCGCGCCTTCTGCCGATTCTCCAGCTCCGCCTGCACCAGCACGTCGACGGCCGCGAGCGCCGCCGACGTCTCGTCGCGGGTCTCCCAGCGCTCGTCGAGCGGGTCGCAGCCCAGGATGCCCATCATCGCGCGGATCGCGCCGGCGTGCCGCAGTGCGCCGTCGTGGTCGCCGGAGTCGAGCGCCCGGTTGCCCTCCGCGCGCGCCTGGTGCACCTCGGCCAGCGCGGCCGGCACGGCCAGGTCGTCGTTGAGGGCCTCGGCGAAGCGTGCGGTCCATTGCCCGGGTTCGACGCCGCCGACCCGCACCCGCACCCGGTGCAGGAATTCCTCAACGCCGACATAGGCTTTCACCGCGTCCTGCAGCGCGGTCTCGGAGAACTCCAGCATCGACCGGTAGTGGGCGCTGCCCAGGTAGTAGCGCAGCTCGGCCGCGCGCACCCGCTGCAGCAGCGCCGGTATGGCCAGCACGTTGCCCAGCGACTTGCTCATCTTCTCGCCGCCCATCGTCACCCAGCCGTTGTGCAGCCAGTAGCGGGCGAACCCGTCGCCGGCGGCGCGGCTCTGGGCGATCTCGTTCTCGTGGTGCGGGAAGACCAAATCCATTCCGCCGCAATGAATGTCGAACTCCGGCCCCAGATAGGTGCGGGCCATCGCGGAACATTCCAGGTGCCACCCAGGGCGGCCGCGACCCCACGGGGTCGGCCAGGACGGCTCGCCGGGCTTGGCGGCCTTCCACAGCGTGAAATCACGCTGATCGCGTTTGCAGGTGGCCACGCCCTCGCCCTGATGGACGTCGTCGATCTTGTGCCCGGACAGCTGCCCGTATTCGGGATAGCTGAGTACGTTGAAGTACACGTCGCCGCCGGCGGCGTAGGCGTGACCGGTTTCGATCAGCCGTCCCATTAATTCGACCATCTGGGTGATGTGCCCGGTGGCCCGCGGCTCGGCCGACGGCGGCAACACGTCCAGGGCGTCGTAGGCGGCGCTGAAGGCCCGCTCGTAGGTGGCCGCCCATTCCCACCACGGCCGGCCCGCCGCGGCGGCCTTATTGAGGATCTTGTCGTCGATGTCGGTGACGTTGCGGATGAACGCGACGTCGCAGCCGCGTGCGATCAGCCATCGGCGCAGGATGTCGAAGGCCACGCCGCTGCGGACGTGGCCGATGTGCGGCAGGCCCTGGACCGTCGCACCACACAGGTAGATGGAGACGTGACCCTCGCGCAGCGGAACGAAATCACGCACGGCGCCGGTTGCCGTGTCGTGTAGCCGCAAGCGGGCCTGATCGGTCACGACGTGCCAGCTTACCGGGTAGTTCCCCGGCGCCCGGCGCTGCGCGGGCTTACCCGGTGGAGACGACCAGCGCGGTGGCGATCGCGGCGAGGCCCTCACCGCGTCCGGTCAGCCCCAACCCGTCGGTCGTCGTCGCCGACACCGACACCGGCGCGCCCAGCAATTCCGACAGCACCCGCTGCGCCTCGGCGCGGCGCGGACCGACCTTCGGCCGGTTGCCGATGACCTGTACGGCGGCGTTACCGACCCGGAAACCGTGGTGCGACGCCAGATCCGCGACATGGCGCAGCATGTCGGCGCCGCTGACGCCTTTCCAGCGCGGATCGTCGACCCCGAACACCGTCCCGAGGTCGCCGAGCCCGGCCGCCGACAACACCGCGTCACACAGGGCGTGCGCCCCCACGTCGCCGTCGGAATGCCCCGCGCAGCCGTCGGCGTCGCCGAATTGCAGACCCAGCAGCCAGCACGGCCGTCCCGGTTCGATCGGGTGCACATCGACGCCCAGGCCCACCCGGGGAAGCGGCGGCACGGCGTTCACCGGCGCACGACGGTCTCGGCCAGCAGCAAATCGAGCTGGGTGGTGATCTTGAATGCCAGCGGGTCGCCGTCGACCACCTGGACCTGGCCACCGACATGCTCGACCAGCGACGCGTCGTCGGTGAAACCCACGCCGCCACCGGCCCGGTAGGCCCCGTAGGCACGCAACAGCAGATCGGTCGCGAAGCCCTGCGGGGTCTGCACGGCACGCAGCCCGGCGCGTTCCGGCGTCCCGAGCACCACCCCGTTGGCGTCCACGGCCTTGATGGTGTCATGCAGGGGCAGGGCCGGCACCACGGCGTCGTGGCCGGCCCGCAGCGCCTCCACCACGCGGATCACCAGCGACGGGGGCGTCAGGGCACGCGCGGCGTCGTGCACGAGGACGTACTCGGGGGCGGCTGTGACGGCGGCCAGGGCCAAGCGCACAGATTCGGTGCGGTCGGTCCCGCCGGCGACAACGGTGGCTCGCCCGGCCTCGACGTCATCAGCCAGCACCCGGCCGGCCTCGTCGATCCGGTCGGCGGGAACGGCCGCCACCACGCGATCGACCACCCCGGCTGCCAACAAACCGGCGACGGCGCGCTGCAGCAGCGTGCGGCCGTCGACCAAACAGAATGCCTTGGGGATACCTGCGGCCAGTCGTTCGCCCGACCCTGCGGCGGGGACGACTGCGACTACGTTGCCTGACGTGCCGGTCTCCGGGGCCAACCCCGGCTGCGGGACCAACCCCGGCTGCGGGACCAACGGAGTGTCAGGACCTTCAGGAAGCGGCGGCCAGAACCTCGTCGAGGATGGTCTCCGCCTTGGCGTCGTCGGTGCTCTCGGCCAGCGCCAACTCGCCGACCAGAATCTGGCGGGCCTTGGCCAGCATGCGCTTTTCGCCGGCCGACAGGCCACGCTCCTGATCGCGACGCCACAGGTCGCGGACTACCTCGGCGACCTTGTTGACATCGCCGGACGCAAGCTTTTCGAGGTTGGCCTTGTAGCGGCGCGACCAGTTGGTCGGCTCCTCGGTGTGCGGGGCCCGCAGCACCTGGAAAACCTTGTCCAAACCCTCTTGTCCGACGACGTCGCGGACACCCACATACTCAGCGTTCTCGGCGGGAACTCGAACGGTCAGGTCGCCCTGCGCCACCTTCAGGACGAGATATTCTTTTTGCTCCCCTTTGATCGTCCGGGTTTCGATCGCCTCGACTAACGCAGCACCGTGATGCGGGTAAACAACGGTGTCGCCGACCTTGAAGATCATCTGATTCGAGCCCCTTTCGTTACTTCATCCTAACACGGCCGCCTAACTACGCGCGAAGCAACGATGCAGGTCAGGGGCACAACACGCGCAGATTAGGGGTTGACATGCGGACCAAGTCGTGCAGTGCAGCACATTACCAATGCCCCCGACGCGGCCCGGCGGCCGCCTCGAGGACGGCTGTTACGGCGCTCCGGCGCTGGTCTGGCGCCCCGCGCTATCGCGCGCAAGACCTTCCTACTACTGTGCATAGTTGCATCAGTCGAACCGGCTCAGCAGGAGGCTCGAGAGAGTGAACCGCTTCAAGATCCGCCTCGGCCTTCCCGCGCTCGCCGTCGCCGGCGTGATGGCCGTCCTGGCCGCTCTGCTCAGCGGTTGCGGAGCCGGACAGGTCTCGCAGATGGCGGTCCAGGAGCCCGCCATCAACGGCAACAAGGTCACGTTCAACAACGTGGCGCTGCGCAACATCCGGATCCAGGCCTACCAAAGCGGTGATTACCTGCAGCCGGGCCGCACCGTGGACCTGGTGCTGGTGGCCGTCAACCTGTCGCCGAACACGCCCGACCGGCTCGTCGGCATCACCAGCGACATCGGCACGGTGACGGTCAGCGGCGACGCCCGCCTGCCCGCCGGTGGATCGCTATTCATCGGCACGCCCGACGGCGAGAAGGTGGCGCCGGGTCCGGTCGGTTCGAACACCGCCGCGGCCAAGGCGACCATCAATTTGGCCAAGCCCATCTCCAACGGGCTGACCTACAACTTCACCTTCAATTTCGAGAAGGCCGGCCAGGCCACCGTCGCGGTGCCGATCTCGGCCGGGCTGACGCCGCCGCAGCAAAACCAGGCGGGCTAACCGCCTGTCGTGACACGGGCTTGTCGTAGCGGCTCGATACCGTCATGGCGTGGCAACCGCGCGCTCGCAATACCGCTGTTCGGAATGTCGGCATGTCACCGCGAAGTGGGTCGGCCGCTGCATGGAGTGCGGAACCTGGGGCACCGTTGACGAGGTCCCGGTGCTCAGCGCGGTCGCCGGCCGTCGCGGCGCCCTGGCCACGGCGGCGCCGGCCGTGCCCATCACATCCATCGAGCCCAACGCCAGCCAGCACCGCACGACGGGGGTAGACGAACTCGACCGCGTGCTCGGCGGCGGCGTGGTGCCCGGCTCGGTCACGCTGCTGGCCGGCGATCCCGGCGTGGGCAAGTCGACGCTGCTGCTCGAGGTCGCGCATCGCTGGGCGAAAGCGGGCCGCCGCGCCCTGTACATCTCCGGTGAGGAGTCGGCGGGCCAGATCCGGTTGCGCGCGGACCGCATCGGCTGCGGCAGCGACGAGCTCTACCTGGCCGCCGAATCCGACCTGCACACCGTCCTCGAGCACATCGCGACGGTCAGGCCCGCGCTGGTGATCGTGGACTCGGTGCAGACCATGTCCACCACCGAGGCCGACGGTGTGGCCGGCGGCGTCACGCAGGTCCGCGCGGTGACGTCGGCCCTGACCGCGGCGGCCAAGACCAACGGCGTCGCGCTGATCCTGGTCGGGCACGTCACCAAGGACGGGGCCATCGCCGGGCCGCGTTCCCTCGAGCACCTCGTCGACGTGGTGCTGCACTTCGAGGGCGACCGCAACGGCTCGCTGCGCATGGTCCGGGGGATCAAGAACCGGTTCGGGGCGGCCGACGAGGTCGGCTGTTTCCTGTTGCACGACAACGGGATCGAGGGCGTCGCCGACCCGTCGAACCTGTTCCTGGATCAGCGTCCGGCCCCGGTGCCGGGCACCGCGATCACGGTGACACTGGACGGCAAACGGCCGCTGATCGGCGAGGTGCAGGCGCTGCTGGCCACGCCGGCGGGCGGCTCGCCGCGCCGCGCCGTCAGCGGCATCGACCACTCCCGGGCCGCGATGATCACCGCGGTGCTGGAAAAGCACGCCAGGCTGCCAGTCGGCATTAACGACATCTACCTGTCCACGGTCGGCGGCATGCGGCTGACCGATCCATCGTCGGATCTGGCGGTCGCGGTCGCGCTGGCGTCAGCGCTCACCGGCCTGCCGCTGCCCACCACCGCGGTGATGATCGGCGAAGTGGGACTGGCCGGAGATCTGCGGCGGGTCAGCGGCATGGAGCGGCGGCTGAGCGAAGCCGCTCGCCAGGGGTTTTCCATCGCGCTCATCCCGGACGGTGACGACCCCCGGCGCGAGATCGTGCCGAACGGGATGCGGGCGCTGCGCGCGCCCACCATCGTGGCGGCGCTGGAGCACATGATCGACATCGCCGACCACCGCGGCGGCGCTCCCGCAAACCCGCCATGGCTGGACGCATGACGCGTCGGGCCTGAAGAATGACATGCTGTGACTCGTCCGACCCTGCGTGAAACCGTCGCCCGCCTGGCTCCGGGCACCGGCCTGCGTGACGGCCTGGAACGCATCCTGCGTGGCCGCACCGGCGCCCTGATCGTGCTCGGCAACGACGAGGCCGTCGAGGCCATCTGCGACGGTGGGTTCGCGCTGGATGTGCGCTACGCGCCCACCCGGCTGCGCGAGCTGGCGAAGATGGACGGCGCCGTCGTGCTGTCCACCGACGGCAGCCGCATCGTGCGGGCCAACGTGCAGCTGGTCCCTGACCCGTCGATCGCCACCGACGAGTCGGGGACCCGGCACCGGTCGGCGGAGCGGGCGGCGATCCAGACCGGCTACCCGGTGATCTCGGTGAGCCATTCGATGAACATCGTGACCGTCTACGTCGGCGGGGAGCGCCACGTGGTGGCGGACTCGGCGACCATCCTGTCGCGGGCCAACCAGGCCATCGCCACCCTGGAGCGGTACAAGATCAGGCTCGACGAGGTCAGCAGGCAGCTGTCGCGCGCCGAGATCGAGGACTTCGTCACGCTGCGCGACGTCATGACGGTGGTGCAGCGGCTCGAGCTGGTCCGCCGGATCGGCCAGGTGATCGACAACGACGTGGTCGAACTGGGCACCGACGGCCGCCAGCTGCGGCTGCAGCTCGACGAGCTGCTCGGCGGCAACGACAACGCCCGGGAACTGATCGTGCGCGACTATCACGCCAGCCCGGAGCCGTTGTCCGAGGCGCAGATGACCGCCACGCTCGACGAGCTGGACGCGCTGTCGGATACCGAGCTGCTCGACTTCACCATCCTGGCAAAGGTTTTCGGGTATCCGACCACCACCGAGGCGCAGGATTCGGCGGTCAGCCCGCGCGGCTACCAGGCGCTGGCCG
>NZ_LZKY01000086.1:0-1459 GCF_001673055.1 Mycobacterium sp. 1245801.1 | reverse complement strand
GCCACGTAGTGTGTCACGAGGTAGCCCTCGCGGACGTCACCGTCGTTGATGCGTGACTGCAGCGCCTCGCGGATCAGCATCGAACCGGAACGCATGTCGATCGTGCGGGGAGTCTAGGAGATGCCATGACGGCCGCGCCCAGTCATACAACCCCTGCGTGGCGATCACGTCGCCGGCGCAGTAGTCGGTGAGCCGCTCCCGGTCCTCGACCGATTTGTCGGTGACGGCCCGTTCCATGGCCAGGCGGTCATAGTGGTCGGTCTTGGACGGGATGCCGACGATCTGGCAGAACGCATCCAAAGATTTGAACGGCGCCCCGGATTTGAATTCGGAGCGCAACACTTTGAGCGTGTCGACCGTTTTGAACGGCGGCAGCGGCGGCAGGCCAGCTTCGATATGCAGATCACCCTTGAGCCACGGTATGTCAGCTTTGTCGATGTTGTGGCCAACGATGATGTCGGCCTGCGCCATCAGTTGATGCACCTTCCGCAGGAACGGTTTACGGCCACCTTTGTCCCATTCGGCCAGGCGGATCACGTCCGGCCGGTCATACCACTTCGCGCACACGATCGTGGTGCGGGGCTGCCGGATAACGGTCTCGTGGTGCACGTAGCGGTTCTTGAGGTCGCCGCGGTCCCACCAGTGCTGCTGGGTGATGCCGTCGATGCGTTCGACGTCGAGGACGAGGATGCGGTTGCGGGCGCCGTCGGCGATGGGAACACCTGCGGCCTGTTCTAGTCGGTCAGCTAGTGACACGGGCACCTCCGCGGTGGTGTTCGTTGATGCACACCGAGAACCGTGCGCGCTGCACCCGCAACGGGTTGTCCGGGTCGTTGCAGCATTCCCGCCACAGTTGGGACAGGTTGCCGCCGGATTCGATCCACGCGTCGAACGTGGCGCGGTCGTCGTCGTTGAGCTGGTCGTACCAGGCGCACACCCCGCAGCCGATGCGGCTGCGGGTGAAGTCGCCGAGGCGTTCCGCTAATCCCATAGCCGCGAACACCTTCCGCTTCGTTGGGGGTCCCCTTCTGGCGGCGGCATTCCACGCATGGTCGGCGAGGGTTGACGGGAGCCGCTCACCGGCGGGCGATCAACGCCACCAGAAGGGGAGAATGTGGGAGCGCTGTCGCCGGTGTTAGTCGGCAACCTTGCGGCCTTCAAGGAATTTGCGCAGCCACGATGCGCAGTCGACGCACAGCCAATCCGGTTTGATTGTCCGGCCGAGTTCCGCAGTTTTGTTGGCTGCGCACGAGATAACGAGAGGCACATCCGGCCCATACAGCAATTGCATCCAGCCGGCAGGGACGGGTTCGGTTCCCTCGGCTTGGCGGCATTCCCCGCAGCGGTCACATAAGTAGACGCGGATTCTCCGCTCCATGTAGCCCATGTCAGCCAGCCACCGGGGGCTGCGCCGGCATCAGCAGATACCGGAAGTCGCTCTGCAACGCCGGGAACGGGC
>NZ_LZKY01000085.1:0-17574 GCF_001673055.1 Mycobacterium sp. 1245801.1 | reverse complement strand
ATGTCGCAGGCGTAGAAGTTCACGAAGTCCCCGTATGACCCGATGGCGCGCCCGATCATGTTCAACGCGGTCGGCACCTTCTTCAGGTAGTCCTGCAGTTGATCCTGCTGGTCGATCAGCGGCTGCTGGACGGCGTCCAGGTAGTTGATCGTCTTGTGCAGCAGGCCGCGGTTTTCGGCCAGCAGGTCGGCAACCGTGCCGGCGGCGTTGCTGATGTGCGCGGTCCCCCCGGCCAGTTGGTCGCCGTGGTCCTTGAGACCGGTGATCAACACCTCCAGATTGTTGATGGTCTGGTCGAACTGCTGCCGGTGCCGGACCGTTGTGTCCAGCACCGTGTTGAGGTTCTTGATGACCTCGCCGATGGCCTGGTCACGCTCACCGAGTTGGCTGGTCAGCTGCGCGGTCTGGTCGAGGATGTCGTTGATGGTGCCACCCTGCCCCTGGAACACGGTGACCAGCGCGGTCGCGATGCTGTTGACCTTCTGTGGGTCGAGCGCCCGGAACAACGGCTTGAAGCCACCGATCAGGGCGTCGAGGTCGAGCGCCGGCTGGGTGCGGGCGAGCGGGATGAACCCGCCGGGCGCCAGCACCTTGTCGGCGCCGTCGCCCTGGCCGCGCTTGAGTTCGAGGTAGCGGTTGCCGATCAGGTCCAGGTAGCGGATCTGGGCGGTCGTCGACTGGTACAGCGGGATCGAGCGGTCGACGTTGAATTTCACCCGCGCCCGCTTGCCGCCGTCGACCAGTTCCACCGTGTCGACCTTGCCGACCTCGACCCCGGAGGCGCGGACGAACTGACCCGCGCGCAGGCCGCTGACGTTGGTGAACTCCGCCGTGTATCCGCTGGTGCGGTCGAAGCGCATCTGACCGAACACCACGATGATCATCACGGTGAAGATCAGCAGCACCACCGAGAAGATGCTGAGCTTGACAAGGGTTCCGGTGATTTTCATGGGTTGATCGTGTTATCCCCTACCTGGCGTCCCCAGACGTACTCGATCGCATACGGCGATCCGGTGTCCAGGTGGTTGTACGGCGCAAGGCTGTTGCCGGAGTCCATCACCAGTTCCGGTGCGGGCCACAGGTCATGGGTGAGCGGTTGCCAGCACCCCGGGGCACCGCCGGGGCCGCCGCGCGCGTTCACCCGCGGCAGGTTCTCCGGCCACACGTAGGGGTTCGGCGCGCCACCGACCAGGCCGGCGACGCCGCCGAGCCCCATCGTGAGCGCGGCGACCGCGACCAGCGACAGCGGGTTGGCGACCAACCCCAACCCGGACAGCGCCTGGGTGTGGCTGTTGAGCGAGTAGCCGTTGCCGCCCAGGAACGAGGCGGCCTTGGGCTCGATGTCGTGGTAGTTGCGCACGGTGCAGAACAGCTCGGGACTGTAGGTGTCCAGCAGCTGCGCCGTGGGCACCAGGTCTTCGGCGCCGCGCGCCAGGTAAGGACCGCCCTTGTTGAACAGCTCGGCACCGGTGTTACCGAAGCCGACCGCCGACAACAACGCCTGATCCAGATCCTTTTGCTGGGCGTTGATGGTGCGCGAGGTGATCACCGCGTTGTTCAAGAAGTCGAACAGGTCCGGCGCCGCGTTCGCGTAGGTGTCGCCCAGCGCCGCCAAACCTTGAATGTCCTTGCGCGCCTGGGGCAACCGCGGATTCACATCATCGAGCAAGATGTTGGCGTTGACCACCGACTGGCCGAACTTCTCGCCCAGCCCCGACAGCGACTGCGCCGCGGCGCTCAGCGTCAGGTTCAGCTTGATCGGATCCACCTTCTCCGCGATCGAGGTGATGGTCTGGAACAGCGTGTTGATCTCGGTGGTCACCGAGCGCGCGTCGATCACCGTGCGCGACGAAATCTTCTGCGGCGACGGATTCGCCGGCGTCGTCAGCGAGACGTACTTGCCACCGAACACCGTCGTCGCCTTGATGTCGGCGTTGACGTTCGACGGGATCAGCTTCAGGTAGCGCGGATACACCTCGAGGGTGAACTTGGCGGCCGGCTTGCCGTCGCGCACCGTCTCCGAGATCGAGCCCACCCGGCCGATCTCCACCCCGTTGTAGGTGACCTTCGAACCCGGGTCCATCACCAGTCCGGCGCGCGCGGCCAGCATGGTCAGTTGCGTTTTGGGGGTGAAGCTGCCCCGGAACTGCCCGTAGATCAGGGCCAGCGCCAGCGCGGCGACGACCAGCAGCGCCACGCCGGCCAGCTTGTAGGGCGGGGTGCGGGGGGCGTTGGTCTGGATCGGGCTGGCCATGGCGGTTACACCGTGAGCGCGAAGTTGGGGTTGACGCCATAGAGCGCCAACGCGGCGGCCAACACGACAACCTGCACCGACACCAGCGAGAAGCGCATCGATCGACCGACGGCCTCACCCACGCCGACGGGACCGCCGCCGGCCTCATAGCCGTAGAAGCAGTGGGTGATCATCACGACCGCGGTGATGATGATGGCCTCCAGGAACGACCAGAACACGTCCTCGGGGCGCAGGAACGTCCGGAAGTAGTGCTCGTAGGTGCCGTTCGACTGCCCGTAGATCACCGTCGTGGTGATCTGCGGGGACAGGAAAGTCATGATGATCGCCATGGAGTAGATGGGGATGATCACCACCAGCCCGGCCATGATGCGGGTGGAGGCCAAGAACGAGATCGACTTGATGCCCATCACTTCCAGGGCGTCGACCTCCTCGCTGATGCGCATGGCACCCAGCTCCGCCGTGGCGCCGGCGCCGACCGTGGCGGCCATGGCGATGCCGGTGACGACGGGTGCGGCGATGCGCACGTTGATCAGCGCGGCGAAGAAGCCGGTGAACGCCTCGACGCCGATGTTGCCCAGTGAGGCGAAGCCCTGGATGGCGACCAGCGAGCTACCGGACAGCGTCACGAAGCCGACGATGGCGACGGTGCCACCGATGACCGCCATGGCGCCGGTGCCCATGCCGATCTGGGCGATGAGTCGCAGGGTCTCCTTGCGGTAGTTGCGCACCGCGTGCGGGATGTGCCCGACGGCGATGGCGCCGAACCACGCCATCTGACCGATGTCGTCGAGACCGCGAGCGGCGGCGAGGCCGTAGCGGTTGAGGTTCTCTGCCGCCCGCGGGAAGCGGGCGCGGAAGACGGCGGAAGTCGACACGTCAGTGCCCCGTCCCGAACCGGACACCGATGGTGGTCAGCACGACGTTGACGGCGTAGAGCGCGACGACACAGAGCACGACGGTCTCGTTCACGGCGGTGCCCAGGCCCTTGGAGCCGCCGCGCACGGTCAGGCCACGGTAGCAACCGACCAGCCCGGCGATCAGCCCGAAGACTGCGGCTTTGACCGTCGCGATGACGACCTCGGGCAAGCCGGTGATGGTGGTCAGCGTGGCCAGGTAGGCGCCACCCGACACGTTCTGCAGGTAGACGCCGAACAGGTAGCCGCCGACCAGGCCGACGGTGATCACCAGGCCGTTGAGCAGGGTCGCGACCAAGGTGGCGGCCACCACCCGGGGGACCACCAGCCGGTGGATCGGGTCGATGCCGAGCACCTCCATCGCGTCGATCTCTTCGCGGATGGTGCGGGCGCCCAGGTCCGCGCAGATCGCGGTCGAGCCGGCGCCGGCAACCACTAGGACCGTGGTCAGCGGGCCGAGCTGGGTGACGGCGCCGATCGCCGCGCCGGCGCCCGAGAGGTCAGCGGCCCCGAACTGGGCGAGCAGGACGTTGAGGGTGAAGATCAGCAGCACGGTCAGCGGGATCGACACCATGATGGTCGGCAGGAACGCCACCCGCATGATGAACCAGCACTGCTGGATGAATTCGCGGTACTGGAAGGGCCAGCGGAACAGCGCCCTCCCGGTGAGCACGCACATCCGGAAGAATCCCCCGACGAGCGTCAAAGGCGTCTCCAGTTGGTCGCGAACGTAGCCAACCAGGTAGGGACCCCGCCGACTTGTCGACGTTGAACTCACCGTTGCCCCCTCGCGACGTCACCGCGCGCCTCCCAGCGCCGCGGCGGATCGTGTAGCACGCCTCTCCCCCTCGCCGCGAGGCGGCTGGGTGTGCCCCCGCCTCGCCCCGACTCAACGTGTGTGACCATCGGCTCCCTACTGGCAAGTAGTAACGGAGACCACAGGAATGTACCCGATGGCCAATCAGGTGTGAACCGCATCCGCACAATTAACCCTTCGCCAACAGCTGGCAAACGTTACAGCTCCCGTCAACTTCCCTTTCTGCCCCTAAAACCTCTTGCCGTAGAATGGATTTAGTCGATTTCTCCGACGCCGTAGCGAACCCGCAGTTCAGTCTTGAGCACCTTGCCGGCCGGGTTGCGCGGCAACGCATCGACGATCTCGAGCGCCTTGGGGTGCTTGTACCGCGCCAGCCGCTCGGTCAAAAACTCGTCCAGCTCTTCGAGCGCTAACTTGTCGCCCGCGACAGCGGCGACCGCGATCGGCACCTCGCCCCACTTCTCGTGCGCCCGGCCGATAACGGCCACCTCGACGATGCTGGGGTGGCTGGCGAGGACGTTTTCCACCTCGGCGCAGTAGATGTTCTCGCCACCGGAGATGATCATGTCCTTCTTGCGGTCGACCACCCACACGTAGCCGTCTTCGTCCATGCGCACGAGGTCGCCGGAGTGGAACCAGCCGCCCGCGAACGCTTCCGCCGTGGCCTGCGGGTTGTTCCAGTAGCCGCTCATCAAAGTTGGTGCGCGGTAGACGATTTCGCCAACCTCGCCGATCGGAACGTCGTTCATGTTTTCGTCGACGACGCGGGCGGCCACGGTGGGGATCACCTTGCCAACCGAGCCGCGTTTGCGAATGGCGTCCTCGCCCAGCAGCATGCACGTCACCGGCGACATCTCCGTCTGGCCGAACGCGGCCAGTATCTGGGCGCCGGGGAACCTCGCCGACATCTCCCGCAGCAGCGCGTCGGGGGCCGGCGCGGCGCCCCAGGAGATCACCCGCAACTTCAGGTCGCGCGGGCGAGCGTGTTGTTCGGCGCAGACCGCCTGCCACTGCGCGGGGACCAGGAAAATCCCGGTGACCTTCTCCGCGGCGAGCACGTCGAGTAGTTGTCCGGGCTCGAACGCGCCCAGCGGGTAGATCACCGTCGGGATGCCGAGCAGCACGCCGGTCAGCAGGTTGCCGATGCCCGCGATGTGAAAGAACGGCACCCCGATGAATCCGACGTCGTTGTTGATGTCGGCGCCGTTGGTGTACAGCCCGGTCATGGTCTGGCCGGTCAGATTCGTGTGGGTCAGTACGGCGCCCTTCGGCCGCCCGGTGGTGCCCGAGGTGTACATGATCAACGCCGGCGAGTCATTGGGGATGTCGACGGGTTGGTGCTCCTCGCCGGGCTCATCGATCAGGTCTTCGTAGCCGAGGACGTTGTCGTCGGCCGGGCCGCCCGCAACTACGACGGTGGCCAGCATTGACTCGATGTCGCGGACCCCGATGGCCACCGGGGCCAGCACCGGTTCGGTGATGATCACCCGCGCCTCGCAGTCCTGGACCAGGAACGCGATCTCGGCTGGCGTGAGTCGGAAGTTCAGCGGAACCGCGATGGCGCCGAGCATGTTGACGGCCAGCACCGATTCGACGAACTCGGTGCGATTGAGCATCAGGATCATCACCCGGTCACCGAAGCCGACACCCCGGCGGCTCAGCGCATCGGCCAGCGCCGCCACCCGGCGGCGCAGGTCACCCCACGACAGGCTGTTGCCCAGGAACCGCAGCGCGGTCGCTTTCGGCTGCATCAGCGCGTGCCGTTCCAGTTGGTTCACCCAGTTCTGTCGCCGGGCCAGGTACGGCTGCTCGTTCGCCTGTGTCGGATGGCTCGCCAATTGCGCGGTCAAACTCAACACTTCCCTTCACTCGCGCACCGCTTGCGCCAGGTTGATATTTGATAAAACTTAGTGTTGTGTGGGTCACACTATGGCGTTGACGATCCACTGACAAGTCCCCGTTAACACCCGTCAAAACTTAAACCCCGTCCCGCCAAGCCCACGAAAGCCCTGGCAGCCCCCGTGAACGCACCGATGTCAATGCAGCCGAGGAGTCGGCGGCCGCTGCGACGGGCGCAGTTGTCCGACGAGGTGGCCGGGCGTCTGCGGGCGGCGATCATGTCCGGCTCGCTGCGGCCGGGGACGTTCATCCGGCTCGACGAGACCGCGGCCCAGCTCGGGGTCAGCGTCACCCCGGTGCGTGAAGCCCTGCTCAAGCTGCGCGGCGAGGGCATGGTGCAGCTCGAACCGCACCGCGGCCACGTCGTGCTGCCGCTGACCCGCCAGGACATCGAGGACATCTTCTGGCTGCAGGCATCGATCGCCCGCGAGCTGGCGGCGGCGGCCACCGACCACATCACCGACGCCGAGATCGACGAGCTGGACCGGATCAACGACTCGCTGGCCACGGCCGTCGGGTCCGGCGACGCCGAAACCATCGCCGGCATCGAGTTCGCGTTTCACCGCGTCTTCAACCAGGCGAGCGGCCGGATCAAGCTGGCCTGGTTCCTGCTCAACGCCGCGCGCTACATGCCGGTGCTGGTCTATGCGGCCGACCCGCAGTGGGGCGAGGCCGCGGTGGACAACCACCGCAAGCTGATCGCCGCGCTGCGCCGGCGCGACACCGCCGCGGTGATCGAGCACACCGTGTGGCAATTCACCGATGCGGCGACCCGGCTGACCGAGATGCGCGACCGCACCGGGCTTAGCGCTTCCTGACGGTCGCGAGCGTAAGCACACTGCGAATTCGGGGGCGCCTTTGCGCAGTGGGCTTACGTTCGCGGCGAGAACGGGCTGTCGCGGCTGTTAGCTCGCGGCCAGCTGCTCGGCGCGCTGCTTGAGGCTTTCGGCCAGGTGGTCCAGCACGGTGTTGAGGAGTTGCTTCACCATGGGCGCCGGGACCGGCATCGAGGTCTCGACGTCCAGGTCCACGGTCAGCAGGCTCGAAGCCCCCATCGACACCACCGAGAACAACTGTTCCTGCTTGGTGAACAGGTCGCCCTGCTGCAGGACGGTCTGGATCTGGTTTTCGCCCGGGTAGTACACGGCCTGGATGAACATGCTCTGCATGCCTTGGTAATCGGTGTCGAGCCGCAGCTGGCTGGGGCGCCCGTCGTCGTAACGCGCCAGCACCCAGAGGCCCTTGATCTCCTCGTTCCACTGCGGGTAGGCCTCGAAGTCGCCGACGATCTTCATGATCAACGCGGCGTCGGCGTCCACTTCGACGGTCTTGCTCATCACGGGCATGCGCGAAGCATATCGGGGGCGTACCGGGCCCCTATTGGTCTACGGTGGCCGTCGCCAGCAGCGCGCGGACGGCGTCGGGAATGGGGACGGATTTGCGGGTTTCCCGGTCGACGTAGACGTGCACCCAGTGCCCCAGCGCGGTGATCGGACGCGCCTGATCCTGCGCCGGCCCGTTCTCGGCGCGGAACACGCCCAGCCGGTAGGTGACGCTGCTGCGACCCAGCCGGGTGACGGCCAGGCCCACCACGAGGTGCTGCGGGAATTGCAGTTCGGAGAAGTAGCGGCAGCCCGATTCGGCGACGATGCCCAGCGCGGGCGTGGTGAGCGGGTCCAGCCCGGTGCTGGTGTTGATCCAGGCGTTGATCGCGGTGTCGAAGAGTTGGTAGTACACGGCGTTGTTGAGGTGGCCGAACATGTCGTTGTCGGCCCACCGGGTTCCGACCGGCCACAGCACCGGAAAGTCGTTGCTGGTCAGCCCGTCCGGTGCGGGCGGAACTACGGAAGCCGACGCCATGGTTGTATTCCAGCATGCCTGGAATACGGGGCGCGGTCCTGGAGCACATCGGGTCACCCCGGCCCTACGCACAGTCGCGCCCGATCGCCGTCACCGACCTCGACCTCGCACCCCCGGGCCGCGACGAAGTCCTGGTCCGCATCGAGGCCGCCGGCATCTGCCACTCCGACCTGTCGGTGGTCGACGGCAACCGGGTGCGGCCGGTGCCGATGCTGCTGGGCCACGAGGCCGCCGGGATCGTCGAGCGGGTCGGCGAGGGCGTCAACGATCTGGTGGTGGGCCAGCGGGTGGTGCTGGTCTTCCTGCCTCGGTGCGGTCATTGCGCAGCGTGCGCGACCCAGGGCCTGACGCCATGCGAACCGGGCAGCGCAGCCAATGGCGCCGGCACCTTGCTCGGCGGCGACATTCGGCTCAGCCGGGCCGGGCACCCGGTGTATCACCACCTCGGGGTCTCGGCTTTCGCGACGCATGCGGTGGTCAATCGGGCCAGCGCGGTCCCGGTGCCGTCCGACGTGCCGCCCGATGTCGCGGCGCTGCTGGGCTGCGCAGTGCTCACCGGCGGTGGCGCGGTGCTGAACGTGGGGCGTCCGCGGCCGGGCCAGGCGGTCGCCGTCGTCGGGCTCGGCGGGGTCGGGATGGCGGCGCTGCTCACCGCGCTGACCTACGACGACGTACGGGTGGTCGCCGTCGACCAGTTGCCGGAGAAGCTGGCCGCCGCCCGCCGCCTGGGCGCCCACGACACCTACACACCGCAGCAGGCCGCCGAGGCCGGGGTGAAGGCGGCGGTGGTCGTCGAGGCCGTCGGCCATCCCGCCGCGCTGGAGACCGCGATCGGGTTGACCGCACCCGGCGGGCGCACCATCACCGTGGGGCTGCCGCCGCCGTCGGCGCGAATCAGCGTGTCGCCGTTGGGTTTTGTCGCCGAGGGCCGGTCGTTGATCGGCAGTTACCTCGGCTCGGCGGTGCCCAGCCGGGACATCCCCCGGTTTGTCGAGCTGTGGCAGGCGGGCCGGCTGCCGGTGGAATCGCTGGTGTCCTCGACCATTGCGCTCGAGGACATCAACGCGGCAATGGACAATCTGGCCGACGGCACGGCCGTGCGGCAGCTGATCCGATTCGACGGTTAGTCGCCGTGTAACGCGCTGGACAGGGCATCGCCCTGCAGCGCGAACAACCGTTGCGAGCCCGGCCACTCGGGCAGCAGCGAATCGAAGCCGTGGCAGGTGCGGGCGAAGACGTGCAGCTCGGTCGACACTCCCGCGCGCAGCAACCGCAGCGCGTAGTCGATCGCCTCGTCGCGGAACGGGTCGATTTCGGCGCAGGTGATCAAAGCCGGTGGCAGCCCGGCGAATTGGCCTCGGCGCGCGGGCACTGCGGGTGCCGATGCGGCCGCCGGTCCCAGGTAGTAGCCCCACATCAGCTCGGCGGCCTCGCCGTCGAATGCCGGGCTGGCGCGAAATTCCGCCTTCGATCCGGTGGCCCGGTCGTCGAGCACCGGTTGGTGCAGCAACTGGAAGGCCACCGGCGGCAGTGACCCGTCGGTGGCGCGCTGCGCCAGGCATGCGGCCAGGGTGGCGCCGGCGCTGCTGCCGGCGACCGCCAACCGCGCCGGATCGACGCCGAGTGTGTCCGCGTTCGCGGCGACCCACTGCACCACCGTGTCGGCGTCCTCCAGCGCGGCGGGATAGGGGTGTTCGGGCGCCAGCCGGTAGTCCACCGAAACCACCGTGCACCGGCCGCGGCGCGAAAGCTCGACGCACTGGCGATGATCGGTGTCCAGGTTGCCCAGCGCGAAGCCGCCGGCGTGGCAGTACACCACCACCGGTGCCCGGTCGGCGGGCCCACCGCGGTAGATGCGCACCGGCACGCCGGCCGCGCTGTCCTCCCCGACCCGGATCCCGGGTGCGTCGGTCTGTTCGGCGGCCAGGCGGCGGCGCTCGTTGAACGGTGTGCGAATGAGTTCGATTGCGGCCCGGGAGAAGTCGGTCCGGGTCGTCGCGACGTCACGCAGCGCGGGATCGAGGCGGTCGGCGCCGTCCAGCCGTGTCATCGGCTGCCCCGCTCGGGCATGGTGAACACCTGGGGTTCGGACGTAGCGGGCGCGGTGAAGCGGAAGTCGCCCGGCCTGAACCTGCGCGTCATGCTCCAGAAGGCCCGGGCGCTGCGCGGCCATTGGGTGACCACCCGCCCGTTGGGGGCGCGGAAGTAGTTGCTGCACTGGGTGGTCCAGACGGTGCCCACCATCCATCGATCGATCTTGGCGACGAAGTCGGCCAGCGCGGCGGGTCGCACCGCGATGTAACGCCTACCCCTGCGCCGCAAATACTTCAGCGCCCGCACGATGTAGCGCGCCTGCGCCTCGAGGATAAAGATGACGCTGTTGGAGCCGACGTTGGTGTTCGGCCCGTACAGCATGAAGAAGTTGGGGAATCCCGGAACGGCCATGCCGAGGTACGCGCGCGCCCCGTCGCGCCACACGTCTCGCAGGGTGATTCCGTGTTCGCCGGACACGTCCAGCTCGGCGAGGTAGTCCGCCGCGGCGTACCCGGTGGCACAGACCACCACGTCGACCTCGCGTTCGGTGCCGTCTTCGGTGACCAGGGAGCGCCTGCGCAGGTAGCGCGCCGGGCTGGTCACCACCTCGACGTTGGGCCGGGTCAGCGCGGGCAGGTAATCCGAGGAGAACACCAGCCGCTTGCAGCCCATCGGGTGTTCGGGCGTGAGCTTGCGGCGCAGGTCCTCGTCGTCGACGGTCTTCTCCAACAAACCCAGCGCGACGGCCTTGAACTGTTCGGTCTTTTCGCTGCCGTGCTCGATCACCGCGATGTTGGATTCGCTGCGCAGCCACAGCCGGGTCCGGTAGAGCCTTTTGGCGAACGGCAGGTGGGCGAACATCCAGCGCTCCCGCGGCGTGTAGTGCCGGTCGGGCTTCGGCAAGATCCAGGTCGGCGACCGCTGCACGGAGTACACCGTGTCGGCCACCTTGGCCAGCTCGGGGATCAGCTGGGAAGCCGTCGACCCGGTGCCCAGCACCGCGATCCGCTTGCCCTGCAACGAGATCGAGTGATCCCAGCGGGCCGAGTGCATCACGGTCCCGGCGAAGGGCTCTTGTTCGACGAGTTCGGGCAGCAGCGGCCGGGTGAACAGGCCGACCGCCGACACGACCACGTCGAAGCGGTGCTGGTCACCCAACGCGGTGGTCAGGCACCACTGTTGGGAGTCCGAATGCCATTGCGCCGCCTTGATTTCGGTGCGCAGGCGCAGGTGCGGCCGCAATCCGTACTTGTCGGCGCAGCGCTGGAAGTAGTCGAGAATCTCGGGCTGCCCCGACCACAGCCTCGACCAGTCGGCGTTCAGGTCGAACGAGTAGGAGTAGAGGTGCGATTTGACGTCGCAGGCCAGTCCCGGATAGGTGTTGATCCGCCAGGTGCCCCCGACGCCGTCCTCACGGTCGAAGATGGTGAAGTCGTCAAAACCTGCCCGTGACAGCATGATTCCCAGCGCCAGGCCACCGGGCCCGGCGCCGATGATGCCGATCGAGATGTCGCTCATCGGATCTGCAGGCATTGGCCACCGTCGATGACGAGTTCGGAACCGGTGATGAACGATGCCTCATCGGACACCAAGAAGGCGACGGCGTCGGCGACCTCACCGGCCTCGCCGATCCGGCCGACCATCGACGCCGCGGCCAGCCGCGTCTGGGTGGCCTGGTCGAGCATCGTCGTGGCGATGGGCCCGGGGAAGACGGCGTTGACCCGGATGCCGGCGGGCGCGAGTTCGGCCGCGACGGTCTGGGTCAGCCCGCGCAGGGCCCACTTCGACGACCCGTACGCGGCGTGCTGCGGGAAGGGCCGGATGGCGCCGGTGCTGCAGATGTTGACGACCGACGCGTTCGGCGCCTCGCGCAGGTGTTGCAGCGCCGCGCGTATTCCGAGGAATGGGCCCAGACAGTTGACGCGCCAGGCGTTTTCGAAGCCTTCGGCCGTCTCCTCGCTCAGCGGTGCCCGGTGCAGCACGCCGGCGCAGTTGACCAGCGTGCTCAGCGATCCGAACCGGCCGACGGCCTCCGCCACGGCGGAGTCCCACTGCTCGGGCGAGGTGACGTCGAGCTCGACGGCGAGCACGCCGTCGTCGCCTGCGTCGCCGACCGTGGCGCGCAGTTCGTCGGCCCGGCGGTCGCAGGCGGTCACAGCGAAGCCCTTGTCGCGCAGGCGTTTCGCGATGGCCCAGCCCTGCCCGCCGGCGGCGCCGGTCACCAGTGCGACGCGTCGGTTCATGCTGGACTCACCTCGGGGTTGTTGGCCAGCCCGGCGCTCGTGACGAAGCGGCAGCGGCGCCGCGCGAAGCGCCACCGCCCGTCGATGCGGGTCAGCTCGTCGTCGTAGAGGGCGGGCCGCAGTTGCAGGTCACCGGCGCGGACGAACAGCACCTGTGATCGGGCGGCGGCGCGCTGCCCGTCGACCTCGATGCGCGCGCTTCCGGTCAGGTGCAGGCCGCGGGCCGCGTCGCGGAACATGCCCGCGATCGCGTCGCGCCCGGCAAAGGTCTTGCCGTAGACCAGAAATTCGCCGTCGGGCGCGAACAGCTGCACGCATTCCTCGACGTCGCCGGCGTCAAGGGCTAGGGCGTAGCCGGCGAGCAGCTCCCGGATTTCCTCGTGGTCGTCGTGGGTCATTGCGTCGCCTCGCGCAAATGTTCGGCGGCGCCGCGCCGCAGCGCTTGCGACTCGGCGGCCAGGGTGATCATGCCGAATCCCAGCTGCGCCATGGCGTGGCCCGTCTTGCCGTCCCCGGCGTGGATGCCGGTGACCAGGCCCGCGTCGGACGCCGCCCGGTGGACGCGCACGATCGCGTCCAGCACCTGCGGCTGCCCGGTGGCGCCGACGACCCCGGCGCCCAGTGAGATGGCCAGATCGGCCGGGCCGACGTAGATTCCGGTGAGGCCGTCGACGGCGCAGATCTCGTGGATGCCGGATAGCGCCGCCGCGGTCTCGATCATCGCGAACACGCCGACGCGCGACTCGTGGGCGGCGGGATCGTGCCCCAGGCTGGCGCGCAGCGGGCCGAAGCTGCGCACCCCCCGCGGCGGGTACCGGGTCGCGGCCACCGCCGCGGCGGCCTGGTCCGCCGACTCGATCATCGCGATGACGACGGCGTCCGCGCCGGCGTCCAGCACCCGTCCGATCGGTGCGGCGTCGGCGTTGGGCAGGCGCACCACGGTGCCGACGGGCAGGTGCTCGGTGCGGCGCAGGAGTTCGGCGATGGCGGCGTCGTCGAGATAGCCGTGTTGGGCATCGAAGCCGACGTAATCGTAACCGGCGCGGGCGAATTCCTCGGGCCCCTGCGCCGTGGGGCCGGTGACCCAGCCGCCGAATATCGGGGTCTTGCGGCCCAGCGCCAGCTGCAGATTGCTCGGCGAAATGTCCGTCATGGTCGGCTCATCCGGCGATCGCGATCTTGATGCGTTCGGGGTCCGGCCGACAGGCCAGCTCGAAGGCGTCCTGCACCCCGTCGATGCCGAACGTGTGGGTCAGGTAGGCGCCCAGCAGCCACGGGTGCTCGGCGGCGAACTTGCCCGCCAGCTCCAGCATTCGCCGGCGGTCCAGCGTCACACCGGATTTCAGGGTGAGGTTGTTGCGCAGCATCGCCCGCATGTTGATCGGGTACATCTCGTCGTCGGCGACGCCGAAGTAGAACACGGTGCCGCCGGGGGCGGCGGCGTCGATCGCATGGGTCAGGGTGGCGACCTGGTGGCCGACGGCCTCGATGACGACGTCGGCGCGGTCGGATGGATCGAGCTGACTCACCCAGCGGTCACTGGTGGCGCGCACCGCGTCGTCGGCCCCGAAAGCCCTTGCCACATCGCGGCGGTCGATCGGGTCGACGCCGGTGACCCGCCGCGCACCCGCCGCCTTGGCGACATAGGAGAACAACAGCCCGATCGATCCCTGCCCGATGATCGCGACGTGCCGACCGGCGAGGTCGCCGAGTTGCTCGCAGGCGTACAGGACGCAGGCCAGGGGTTGCAGCCCCACCGCCTGGGCGGGAGTCAGCGCCGGATCGTAGGGCGCCAGTCCTTCGCCGTTGCTGACGATGCGTTCCATCATGCCGTCGAACCCGGACGCCCAGCCGACCACGTGATCGCCGGGACGGTGTGCGGGATGCCGGCTGGCGATCACCTCGCCGGCGACCTCGTGGATGGGAAAGCCGTCCTTCTCGGGGCCGCTGCGGCCGTCGTCACCCGGGATGCGGCCCCTGGCGCCGCGAAAGGCGGGCAGGTCGCTGCCGCACACGCCCGCGGCCGAAAACCGCAGCAGCACCTGTCCGTCGGCCAGGACCTCGGGCGTCGTGTCATCAATCGTGTTGCGCTCGAACTGATACGGGGCGATGATCCGGTAGGACCACACGTCAGACCTCCACCGGGATGTTGTTCCAGCCCCATTGGAAGCTGGACGGCAGCCGGGTGGCGGCTTGGCTGTTGATCGCGTAGTCGGGGACCCGGCGCAGCCATTCCTGTAGCAGCACAGCCACTTCCAGCCGCGCCAGGTGGTATCCGATGCAGAAGTGCTGGCCGCGGCCGAACGCCAGCGAGCGGCGGATGGGCCGGTCCCAGATGAACTCGTCGGGCTCGGGGTATTCACGCTCGTCGCGGTTCGCGGATGCGAGCAGGGTGATGACGCGCTGGCCCGGGCTGAGGGTCTCGCCGTGAATCTCGAAGGGCTTGCGCACCGTTCGCGCGAACCACTGCGCCGGCGCGCAGAATCGGATCATCTCGTCGCGCGCGATGTGCACGTTGTTCTCCAGGTCGGCGCGCACTGCGGCCAGCTGGTCGGGCCGGCGGCTGAGCTCCCAGAGGCCGTGGGCGACGATTTTGGGCACCGTCTCGGTTCCCCCGATGAAGATGCACAGCATCTGGGTCGCGACTTCCATGTCGTCGAGCGCGCTGCCGTCGGGCAGGTGATAGCCGAGCAGGCCGTCGACGACGTCGAGCGGTCCGCCGGAAGAATCGGCGCGGCGGCGCTGGACCGCGGGCAGCAGGTATTCGAAGTAGTTGGGCCGAGCCTGCCCGGTGTCCACGCCTTCGCCGGGCTGGGCGAGGCTGCCGGCGTTGACGGTGGCGAGGACATGCGGCGCGAGATCGGTGGGGATGCCGCACAATTCGCAGACGATGGCGGCCACCACGATGCCGCCGTAGTCCTGGGTCAGGTCGAACGACCCGTCCGGCAGCAGGGCGTCGAGGCGTTCGTTGGCCAGCGCGCGGATGCGGCCCTCGAGGTCGGTGACCGCCCGCGGCCGAAACGGCCGGGAGTGGGTCCGCCGGATCTCGCCGTACAGGTCGGCGTCGAACATGGCATGGAACGGCAACGGGTGCAGCGGCGGGTCGGCGACCGGGCCGCTGTTGTGTTGCGCCAGAACCGATGCCGGCGGCAACGTCCCTTCCGAGGCGACGAAGGTGCCGTTATTGACTTCCAACACTGTCCAGATGTCCTCGAAACGCGACAGGGCGAAGGTGTCCCACTGCGGCATGTAGTACACCGGGTGGTGATCGCGCAGGATCCGGTAGTACGGCAACGGGTTCGCCATCACCGCCGCATCGAAGGGATCGTAGCTGAAGTCCTTGACGATCAAAGGTTTCCGTATCTCCGTCACTGCAGCGGCGAGGGCGGTAGGGCCTGCAGAATGGAATCCTCCCAGCCGTCGCGCAACGCGGGGGCCACGCTCATCCAGGTGACGATCTCGGCGGGCGGGCTCTCTTTCCAGGAGGGGTAGTGCTCGGCGAAGCAGTCCCAGCCGCCGTCCAGCGCCCAGTAGTGGATGACCTCGTTGTAGCGGAAGGTCGTGGTGAACGAACCGAGCCAGCGCTTACCGGTGCGTTCCGACCAGGGAACGTAGAGCCGCTCCAGTTCGCGGATGTAGTCGTCCTGGCGGCCCGGTTTGGTCTGCATGATCTCTTGAATCACCAGTGGCGCAGTGAAATTGGCCTCGCGCAGTTGGGTCAGCGTCTTGTTGCTGGGGCCGGGGTACATGATGCGACCCTCCCCCGAGGCGCCGATGTCGGCCAGGAATGCCGCCCATTTTCCGGATGCGGCCTCGTGGCTGCCGCCGCGGGCCTGCGCGGCGCCGATCCTGGCGTAATCGGCGAACCCGTCGATCTCCCAGATGATCGTCGCCTGCGGCCAGTGGCCGTTGTACGGCGTGGATTCCCAGATCGCGAAGAGCCGGGCGCCGAGTTGTTCCATCATCGGTTGATAGGTGTCGGCGAAGATCTCGGTGAACTCCTCACTTCGCCCGGATCCCAGCGAGATCGTCTCGTGCAGGTAGAGCAGCGTGTGTCGGAAGTACTTCTTCATGGCCTAGTCGAGCCGGATCAGCTCTGAGTCGGACCCCGAACCCACGTCGCACAGCAGCGCCTCGGTGGCGCCGACCGTCGTGACCGGAATGCCCGCCGCCGCAAGCGCATAGCCCTTGAACATGCGGGCCGCGCCGCTGAGCAGATGCTGCGCCCGGGTGGTCGCGCGGGCCACGCCCAGCGGCCACCCGTCGCCCCACAGCGCGACCTCGGTCAGCCGGTTGTCCAGCGCCTCGAGGACCACGGCCCGCACCCGGGCGTCGGCGGTGAACGCCTCGGCGCTGACGGCCAGGCTCGTCGAGCCCTCCCCCAGCCCGGCGAGCTCCGGCTCGAGGTCCACTGCCCGCACCCCCAGGATCCGCAGCGACCGGGTGTCGCAACCACGCGGGAGCAGCACGGTCACCTCCCAACCGGCCATCGCCCGGTCGTAGAGCCAGCCGCCCGCCGATTGCACGACATCGACGGCGCTGGCCGCCACCACGTCGAGTCGGTAACGCAGACCCTCGCCGTTGGCGCGGGTTGTTTCCGCGGCGCTGCTCTTGCTGATGTCGAACGTCGGAGCGACCATCGATCCATTCCTCACCACCACCCGCCGCGGTCCGCTGGCGGGTCTCACGCGCTTGTCATGGGCTTTCCCAGGGGCTGGAGCCGCACCCCGCACGGGGCGACGCGGCTCACCGGACAGCGTGACACTTCCGGCGAAATTTGTAAAGCTCCGGGCGGGCCGTCAGGAACCGCGGCGCGCCTCGAGGTCGGCCAGGACTTCCTCGGTGTGCTGCCCGAGTTCCGGTGCCGCAGAACGCGGTGCCCAGGGCGTCCCGTGGAAGTCCGCCGGCGTGGCGACCATCGGCACGGCGGCGTGTTCGTCGGCGGCGTCGGGCACATAAACGATTCCGCCCGCGGCGTGGAACTGCTCGTCGGCGACGACGTCCTCCAGGGTGTTGATCGGCGACCAGAAGAAATCCGGTTCGCCGGCGAAGATTTGCGCCCACTCGTCGAGGGGCCGCGTCGCGAAGATGTCATCCAGCGCGGCGATCAGCGCGGCCGAGTTCGCGGCGCGGGCCCGGGCATCGGCGAAGCGCGGGTCGTCGCGCCACTCGGGCCGGCCCACCGCGCGGCACAGCGCCGGCCAGTGCCGCTCGGGCTCCAGGCCGACGATCCAGAACCGCCGCCCGTCGGAGGCGGCGTAGTTGTTCATGCACGGGTTGCCCATCGTTTCGCGCTGGCCGATCGCGATCGGCTGGCCGCTCATCAGATAGGTGTTGAGGTCGAAGCTGACGGTGTAGGCGCCCTGCCGGTACAGCGAGGTCGTGACCAGTTGGCCCGTCCCGGTGCGTTCGCGCGCGAGCAGCGCCGCGCACACGGCCGCGGCCATCGTCATCCCGGCGGAGTGGTCGCCCATGCCGCCGCGCTGGAACGGGGGCGTGTCGCCGGGGCGGGTGAGCAGGTGCGCCACCCCGGCCCGCGACCAGAAGGCGGCC
>NZ_LZKY01000084.1:0-27683 GCF_001673055.1 Mycobacterium sp. 1245801.1 | reverse complement strand
CGACCCTGCGGCTCACCTGGCGGGGACCCCGGTCGACGACAGTGACGGTCATGATGTCTCCTTCCGCTACCCGGCAGCCTAATCCCGGCAGTCGATCCCACCTGCGCCAATAGCCCGCCGGGCCGTGCAGGCAGAATGGAGGGGTCCAGACCTGCCGGGTAGCGGAAGGAGACATCATGACCGTCACTGTCGTCGACCGGGGTCCCCGCCAGGTGAGCCGCAGGGTCGACGTTGCCGCCCCGGCCGCGGAACTGTACGCCTTGGTCGCCGATCCCCGCCGGCACCACGACCTGGACGGATCGGGCACCGTCCGCGACAACATCACCGTGCCACCGCAACTCGTTGCGGGCTCGAAGTTTTCGACGCGCATGAAGATGTTCGGCATTCCCTACCGCATCACCAGCACGATCACCGCGTTGATGCCGAACGAACTGGTCGAATGGCGCCATCCGCTGGGTCACCGCTGGCGGTGGGAGTTCGAGGCGGTGTCGCCGACCCAGACCACGGTCACCGAGACCTTCGACTACCGCGACGCCGGTGCGCTCAAGAACAAGCTGAAGTACTACGAGCGGATGGGTTTCGCCAAGGCGAACGCCTCGGGCATCGAAGCGACGCTGAGCAAACTGCGTGACCGTTACGCCGGGTGATCAGCGGGCCGCCGGATCGGCTGCGTCCCAGGGCATCACACCCGACACCCAGTGGCTGAGTTCCTTGGCCTGGTCGTTGCGGCGCAGATGCCGCGGCGGCGTCGCAAAGGTGGAGTACGGCCGGCAGCGAATGACCACCCGATTCTCGCGTTCACACATCTCCCGGATGTGCGGACGCGCCTCGTCGCCCAGTGGTTGACCCGACATCCGACCGCCGACCGCCATCATCACGTCGACCGCCAGATCCCGGTCCTGGTCGAGGGTCGCGTCGGCATAGACCTGCAAATAGGCGAAGGGCCACCGCTCGTCGAGCACGCACAGGCTGACCTTGCCGTCACGTTCGACGATGCGGGCCTTTCCGCGACCGGCCATGGTGGAGACGAGCAATTCGTCGGTATCGGTGGGGATGTAGTACACGATCGACATGCCCGGGCCGTCGTTGCGACGACGGTAGCCGAAGACACAGGTGCGATGCGTGCGGACGAACTCGCGTCGCTCGGAGGGCAGCATGTCACGGTCGGTGGGCGCGGTGAAGGGTTCTGCCGCCAGGGGGAGGAGCATCGCGAGTATTCCTTGCTGTCAAGGCGCTTGAATCATGGGCGTAATTATGGATACAGTGTGTCCATAATACGTCGGGCTGTCAAGGGCAGGAGAGCCACCTTGCGTGATGTGGACGACACCGACCGGCCACGCCGTTCTCGCGGTCGCCCGGCGCTACCGATGGAGCGCATCCTGGGCGCGGCCGTCGAGCTCGTCGACGAGCAGGGTCCCGAGGCGTTGTCGATGCGGTCGCTGTCGCAGCGCCTGGAATCGGGCACCGCCACGTTGTACCGCCACTTCTCCAACCGGTCCGAATTGGTGTCACTGGTGATCGACCAAATTCTCGGCGAGGTCGATTTCGCCCCGGACGAGCTCGCCGCGATGCCGTGGCAGCAGGCGTGTATCTCGTTCGCGCAGCACATGTTTGATGCGCTGAGCCGGCATGGCAATATCGCGCCCCTGTTGGTCGAGTACACCCCGATCGGGCCGAACGCGTTGGCAAATCGCGAGCGGTGCCTGGCCGTTCTCCTCGGCAACGGTTTTTCACCGGCGGTCGCCGCCCACGCGTATGCGACGCTGGCGCGCTATGTCCTGGGCTTTGCGCTACAACTTGCGGGCGCGACGGCCGACGGTGCTCAGCGGGACGCCGAACTCTCGGCGGCGTTTCACCGGCTCGATCCGTCCCGCTTTCCCGCGACGGTGACCGTCGCCGACGACCTGCCCGTCCCCTTGGCCGACGAGTTTGCGTTCGGGTTGCGGCTCATCGTCGCCGGGCTCGAGCGGTTGCCGAAGTGAACGCAACCGTGCCCTGAACCGTGTGTCGGGGGAACGCCCTCGCATTGAGCCGAAAGGACTTCGCCCGATGATCGACCAAACCCTCGCGCCGGCCGCGGCGCCGGCATTGACCCGGTGGGGCCAACTCGTCAGCCGGTACGGCCTGGTGCTTGTTTTGGTGTGGATCGGCTTCGGCAAGTACGTGAAGATGGAGGCCCGGGTGCTGATTCAGCACAGCCCGCTGATGAGCTGGGTCTATGACGTATTCAGCGTCACCTTCGTCGCGTATGCCCTCGGCACTATGGAAATCGTTGCCGCCCTGCTCATTGCGGTGCAACCGCTATGGCCGCGGGTTTCGGCGGCCGGCAGCGCCCTGGCGGTGGTGCTGTTCTTGGGCACGTTGAGTTTCCTCTTCACCACGCCGGGCGTGGTCATGACGTACGCCCACGGCGTTCCGGTGCTCTCGGCGCTGCCCGGCCAGTTTCTGCTCAAGGATCTGGTCTTGATCGGGGTGGCGCTGTGGACGCTGGGCGACTCACTGGCGGCGGCAATCGCCGCGGGCAAGGAGCGCGGCCCTCGGTAGCACCGCGGCTGCCCGCTCGTCGGCGGCTGGAGCCGCCCCAGTCATTGTGTCGCGCAACGCCTTAAGGCCAGGGCCCGTCGGCCGGTTGCCGCGGCGCGCCCTTGATATGACGAAGCGATCGATTATAGGGTCGAGGCCACGGAGAGGAACCCCAGGCCGTGACCGAAACCGTTCGCCAGGCGCTAGACGTCGACGCGCTGCGGCGCAAGTACGCCGAAGAGCGTGCGCGCCGGTTACGCGCGGATGGCATCGCGCAGTACGTCGAGATGGCCGGTCCGTTCGCCCGATTTGCCGAAGACCCCTGGGTGAACGACGACTTCGTCCGTGAACCGCTCGCCGACGAAGTCGACGTCGCCATCATCGGCGCGGGATTCGGCGGGCTGTTGACCGGCGTTCGGCTACGCCAGCTCGGCGTCGAAAGCGTGCGGCTCATCGACAGGGCGGCCGACGTGGGCGGCACCTGGTACTGGAACCGCTATCCCGGAATCGCTTGCGACGTCGAGTCATACGTGTACATGCCGCTGCTCGAGGAGCTCGGCTACACGCCGACCGAAAAATACGCCAAGGGCCCCGAGATCTTCGCCCATTGCCGCCGCATCGCCGAACACTACGACCTTTACCGCGACGCCTGCCTACGTACCGACGTGCGGGAAATCCGTTGGGACGCAGCACGAGCGCGCTGGATCATCCGCACCGACCGCGGCGACGAGATGCGGGCCAGGTTCGTCTCCATGGCCAACGGGTATCAGGCCAAGCCCAAGTTGCCGGGCATCGAAGGACTGGGCGCCTTCGGCGGTCATGCGTTCCACACCAGTCGATGGGACTACGCCTACACCGGGGACCGACTGCAGCATCTGGCCGACAAGCGCGTCGGCATCATCGGAACCGGCGCCACCGCGATCCAGTGCATACCGCACCTCGGCGCGGTCGCCCGCCGGCTCTACGTCTTTCAGCGCACCCCGTCCTCGGTAGATGTCCGCGCCAATCGCGCGACCGATCCCCAGTGGGCCAACGCATTACGGCCCGGCTGGCAGCACGAGCGGATAAAGAACTTCCAAATCCTCACCGCCGGAGGACAAGCCGACCAGGATATGGTCGCCGATGCCTGGACGAGCATCACACGTAAGCTGCCCGTCATGCGTCACGACGGGGACGGCCTCGCCGATCCCGGACAACGCGGCCGCGACATCGAGCTGGCCGACTTCGCCAAGATGGACGAGATCCGGGCGCGCGTCGATGCGATCGTGACCGATCCTGCGACCGCCGAAGCGCTCAAACCGTGGTACGGCTACTTCTGCAAAAGGCCCTGCTTTCACGATGAGTATCTGCAGACCTTCAACCGGGACAACGTCACCCTGGTGGACACCCGGGGTCGCGGCGTGCAGCGCATCACCGAGACCGGCGTGGTGGTCGACGGTGTCGCCTACGAACTCGACTGTCTTATCTTCGCAACGGGTTTCGAGGTCGGCACCGACTATTGCCGCCGCACCGGGTTCGAGCTGATCGGCCGTGACGGCGTGACACTGACCGAGCACTGGGCCGACGGCGTGCGGACCTTCCAGGGCCTGTGCACGACCGGCTTCCCGAACTGCTTCATCGAAAGCATCGCCCAGGCCGGTCTGACGGTGAACTTCCCGTACCTGCTCGACGTGCAGGCCGGCCACGTCGCGTGGATCATTGCCACCGCGCTCGCCGAGGGGATCACCGAAATCGAGGCCGCGCCATCCGCCGAGGCCGCCTGGGTCGACACCGTGGTGTCCCGGTCGGTCGCCAGTGCCGAGCGGGCCAAGGTGTGCACGCCCGGCTACTACAACCGGGAGGGCAAGGCCGACGCCAAGACTCGGCAGGGCAGCTTCTTCTTCGGCGGACCCACCGAGTACGCCGACATCCTGCAGCGGTGGCGCGCCGACGGTGGCCTGGACGGAATGCTGACCCGCCGCGCGGGGGACCGGCCGTGACGAGCCGAAAAGCGCGCTCCCTCTACGCTATTGGGCGACTGCGCGCGGCGGCCCGGCGCCGCCGGGGACCGAAGGTGGTGATCATCGGAGCGGGCTTCGGCGGCCTGGGCGCCGCCGTCGCGCTGCGCCGCGCGGGCATCGATGACCTGGTGATCGTCGAGGCGGCCGACGGCGTCGGCGGCACCTGGCGACGCAACACCTATCCCGGGGCCGCCTGCGACATCCAAAGCCACCTGTACTCGTTCTCCTTCGCCCCCAACGCGTCCTGGAGCCGCACCTACGCGCGCCAGCCCGAGATACTGGCCTACCTCGAATCGGTGGCCGACGATTTCGACCTGCGCCGCCAGCTCATGCTCGACACCACGGTGCGCTCCCTGCACTGGCACCCGCACACCGGCGGGTGGGATTGCCGGCTGGAGCGCGGCGGGCGCTCGACCACACTGACCGCCGACGTCGTCGTGTGCGCGATTGGGTTGTTCGGTTCTGCCAACCGCCCTGACATCGACGGCCTGGGCGACTTCACCGGCCCGGTGCTGCACACCGCGCAGTGGGACCACGACCTCGATCTGGCCGGCCGCCGCGTCGCGGTGATCGGCACCGGCGCCAGCGGGGTGCAGGTCGTCCCCGAACTCGCCAAGACCGCCGGGCGCGTCACGGTCTTCCAGCGCACCCCACCCTGGATGGTGCCCAAGGATGATCGTCCTTACACCGCAACCGAATTGGCCCGCTTCCGGCGCAGCCCGCTCGCGCTGCGCCGCACCCGCTGGCAGATCTGGAAGTTCCAGCACGACAACACCGCGACTTTCGCCGAGGACCCCGTGGTGACCGCGCGCGCCCAGATCGCGACGTCGTTTCTCGAGCGCACCGTCGATGACGAGCCGCTGCGCCGGGCGCTGACTCCGGACTATCCGTTCCGCTGTAAACGGGTGTTGCTGGGCGACGACTATTACCGGGCGTTGCAGCGCGACAACGTCGAGCTGGTCACCGACCCCATCGCCCGCGTCGGCCCAGCATCGGTGACGACGGCGACGGGTGGGGAAGTGGGCGTCGACGCCATTGTGCTGGCGACCGGCTTCGAGACCTCCCGCTACCTCTGCGGCATCGACGTCGTGGGCGCCGGCGGCCGTCGGCTGCACGAACACTGGGGCGACGACCCATCCGCGTACCTGGGGGTCGCGGTCAGCGGATTCCCCAACTTCTTCATGCTCTACGGCCCCAACACCAACCAGGGCGGCAACTCCATCGTCTACATCCTCGAAGCCGGGGCGCGGCTGGTCGCCAGCGCGGTGAGCCGCCTGGCGCGCCGTGGCGGATATCTCGACGTGCGCCCGGAGGCCGAAAAGCGATACAACGACACACTTTCCGCGGACCTGGAGCGCACCATCTGGACACGGTGCGACAGCTACTTCCGGTCGCCGACGGGGCGCATCGTCACCCAATGGCCGTACACCGAGCTGGACTACGCCCGCCGGACGTGGCGGCTGCGGCCAGGGGAGTGGATCCATGGCCGGGTTGGCGAGGATGCCGGTGCATCCAGCGCCGGGGTCGGCGCGCGGGGCTAACCGCCCGGACCCATTCGGTGCCGCGTAATGACCCAAACACGGTGGGCGTATTTATCTTCAGGCTGATTCTCAAGGCTGCCGCCCGGTGGCCCGATCGTTAACATTCGTAAAAATGTGCGGTGCCACACGGGGCTGTTTGGCACATCATCATGGTCGGTGGTGGAAGGTGTGGTTGACGTGGTGAAACTGCTGCCACCCGATACGGCCCGCCGGCCGCTGCGGCTTCCCTGGCTGAGCCTTCTGGGCGTTCTCGCCATCGTCGTCGCCACGACCGCGATCGTGCTGAAGAACCTCCCTGCGGGTGGTTCGAACGAGATCCTCAACGTGTCCTACGACCCGACGCGCGAATTGTATGCGGCGCTGGACAAGCGATTCGTCGCGGACTACCACGCGCACAACGGAACAACGCTGAGCATCAAGGAGTCTCACGGCGGCTCGGGGCGTCAGCTTCGCACCGTGCTCGATGGCAGTCAAAAAGCCAGCGTGGTGTCCCTGGCGTTGATCAGCGACATCGACACGCTCAGCAAGCGGGGCCTGATCGCCGGCAACTGGCAACAGCGGCTACCGAATGCCTCGGTGCCCTACACGTCGACCGTCGTCTTCGTCGTCCGCAAGGGCAATCCCAAGGGGATCCACGACTGGCCCGATCTGATCAATCCCGAGGTGGCCGTGGTGTCCCCGAATCCGCGGACGTCCGGCAACGGTCAACTGAGCGTGTTGGCGGCCTGGGGTGCGGTCACCACCCGCGGTGGCACCCCGGCGCAGGCGACCGCATACGTGAAGTCGCTACTGCAACACGTCGCGGTTTCCGACGCCGGTGCCCGCAGCGCCGGAGACAGCTTCGCGCTGGCCAAGATCGGCGATGTCCAGCTGACGTGGGAGAACGAGGCGCTGCGCGAGGTGGCGGCGAACAAGGACGAGCTGGAGCTCGTCTATCCGCCGGTCAGCATCCTCGCTCAGCCCGCGGTGGCCTGGGTCGACGCGAACGTGACCGATCCCGCGACGGCGGCCCACGCGAAGGCGTACCTCGAATACCTGTTCACCGACGCCGCTCAGGAACTGGTGGCGCAGTACGGATACCGGCCCTTCAAGCCGGCGATCCTGGCCAAGCATGCCGACCGGCTGCGCCCGCTGACCCTGTTCCCGGTCAGCGCCATCGCCAAGGACTGGAGCGACGCCCGGGAACAGTTCTTCGGCACCAACGGAATCCTGGACACGATCTCGGCGCCCGCCGCGGCGTCGGGTGCTTAGCGGAAAGACGTCGACATCGTGGGTGTGCGTGTGAATTACGACCTGGTGAAGGGTCGGCATGATGTGATCGCCGGGCTGACCGTCGCCGCCATATCGTTTCCCCAGGCGATGGCCTACGCCCTGATCGCCGGGGTGGACCCGAGATTCGGCGTGTACTCGGCGATCGTCGTGACCATCGTCGCCTCGATCTTCGGGTCGTCCTCGCATTTGATCAACGGGCCGACGAGCGCCATCTCGCTGCTGGTGTTCACGGCGCTGGCCTTCATCGACTCGGAGAACTCCAAGGAGCTCTTCGAGGCGCTTTTCCTGCTGGCCGTGTTGGTGGGCGCGTTCCAGATCGTGATCAGCCTGTTCAAGCTCGGCAACCTCACCCGCTACATTTCCGAGTCGGTCATCATCGGCTTCATGGCGGCCGCGGCGTTCCTGCTCGCCATCGGACAGCTGGGCAACGCGCTGGGCGTGCGCGACAAGGGCAACGGCCACATGCAGGTCTTGCGCCGCGTCTGGCTCACGCTCACCCACGGCGATCACATCAATTACCGCGCACTCACTTTGAGCGCGTCGGCGGTGGTGCTGGCCGTCGTCCTGCGCAAGCTGGTGCAACGCTACGGCTGGCCGCAGGTCGACATGCTCGCGGTGCTCGTCATCACCGCGCTGATCGCCTACCTCGCCGGGTGGTCGACGCCGGGCGCGGGCGGCCATACCGCGGTGTCGGTGGCCGCCAAGATCCCGCGCAGCCTGCCCGGGCCGCATGTCCCCGACGTCCACACGGAGTGGCTGCCGCATCTGTCGACCGGCGCGCTGGCCATCGCCTTCGTCGGCATCATCGAGGCGCTGTCAATCGCCAAAGCCATTGCCTACCAGACACAACAGAAGATCGACTACAACCGTCAGATCATGGCCGAAGGCCTGGCCAACCTGACCGGCGGCTTCTTCCAAAGCCTGCCCGGTTCCGGCTCGCTGTCGAGGTCGGCGATCAACTTCCAGTCCGGCGCCGCGACGAGATTCTCCGGAATCGTCTCGGCCGCAACGGTTGCCGCGGCACTGCTGCTGTTCGCCCCGCTGCTGCGCTACGTTCCGCAGCCGGCGCTGGCCGGGCTGTTGCTGGTGACCGCCGCCCGCCTGGTCGATTTCAAGCGCCTGATCTACACGCTCAAGGCGTCCCGCTATGACGCCGGGCTGGTGATCGTCACGGCCTTCACCGGTATCGCCGTCGACCTCGACAAGTCGGTGCTGCTCGGGGTGATCCTGTCGATCCTGCTGTTCGTACCGCGGGCGGCCAAGCTGAAGTCCAAGGAACTCGTCGTCACACCCGAACGCGTTGTCCGCGAGCGCATTCCGGGCGACTCGCCGGATCCCTCGATCGTCATCTACGACCTCGAAGGCGAGTTGTTCTTCGGGGCGGCACCCGAACTCGACCGCTACCTGTCGGCGATCAATCAGCGAATCACCGACGGCGGCATCGCGTTCGTGGTCCTGCGGCTCAAGCGGGTGCGCCACCCGGACGTGGTCTGCATCGAGCGCATCGAGCACTTCCTGCGTGAGGTGACCGAGCGCGGCGTCACCGTCCTACTGGCCGGGGTGCGCGACGATACGCTCGGCGTCTTGAACAACGTGGGCTTCAAGAGCTGGTTCCCGGCCGAGCAGGTCTTCCCCGAAGAAGACGAGGAATTCTCGGCCACCCTCAAGGCGGTGCGCTACGCCCACAACAGGCTGGCGGAACTGAAGGTCAAGGAGCCCTTCACCAGCGCGCCCGAACTCGCCCCGCACTCCGAGCTGTACTACCTGGTCTAGCCGCCGGCGGTCACCCGGGCCCGTTCGGTCATCGAGGCGATGACCCCGCCGTCGTTGAGGATGTCGGTGCCGGTGAGGTATCCGGCCTTGTCACTGGCGCAGAAGGCGAGGAGCTCGGCCATCTCCTCCGGCTTACCCCACCGCGGGACCGCGGCGTTGGCGACCATCGCGCCGGCGCCCGCCTGCTCCTCGAGCCTGCCCATCTCGGTGTCGATGGAACCCGGCGACACCGACACGATGCGCAGTCCGCGGGCGTTGAAGCGCTCCGCCTGCGACTGGCTGTACCACTTCACGAAGCTCTTGCTGATGGCGTATGCCAGACCCGAACGCGCGTCTTCGGGGGCGATCTCGCATGCCGCGAGCATGGCGGCCATAAAGGCGTCCAGGTCATCCAGCGCCCGCGGAAACTGGTCTGCCGGAACGATTTCCGCGGGCAACATGTGCGCCGCCATCGATGCCACGTTGACGATCACGGCGCCCTCGTCGGCGACCGAGAAGAACTCCTCGTTCACGTTGGCGGTGCCGACGGCGTTGGTGCGCATGACGTAGTCGGCGGCGCCCATGCTGGGGCTGACCCCCGCGGTATGGATGACGGAGACCACCGGACCCAGACCCCCGGCGGTCTTGAGCAGATCCGCGACCGCCTGTCGGTCGGTGACATCGCAATCGACCACCGTGGGGGTGATCCCGATGTCCTGCAGCGTCGCGGCCGCGGCCGCGAGCCGGTCCTGCCTGACATCACACAGCACCAGGGTGTGGTCGCGCCCGACGATTTTCGCCGTGGCCTGCCCCATGCCACCCGCGCCGCCTGTGATCACCGACACTCGATTCATACCTGGACCGTATACGCCGGGCGGCGGGCTAGTGCGGGCGGACGGAACCGTCGGCTTCGAGGTGGGGGTGACCGCTGTGCCGGATGGCCGTGCCGAAGAACGGCGCTGTGAGCGTGCCGGCCACGTGGCGGCGATTGATGATCAACGCCGCGATGGCCACCGCGGCGTAGACACCGCAGAGCAGTAGCCGTCCCTGCGTCGAGAAGATCGGGAACTGGACGACGAACAGGCCGAGCAGTGTGCACGCGGCGGCCCGGTTGAACCGCAGCGCCAAGATCAGCGCCACGCCCATCATCGTCTGGCTCGCGGTCAGCAGCACCTCCTCCACCTGGCGAGGGTCGAGTTGCAGGGACAACCCGCCGCCGCCCAGCAGATGGGCGATCGGCAACGACCCGATCAGCAGGGTCCACTGGTTGACCTTGGAGGAGATCAGCGTGGCGATGGCCGCCGTGCCCTTGCCGCGGGTGGCGAAGATGATCGCGATGATGAATTCCGGCGCTTCGGAGGCCAGCGGCGCCAGCCACTGCACCAGCAGGAAGCGGTTGATGCCGAGTTCGGTGCCGGCGGCAACAAGATTGTCGGCAAAGGGCTTGGCGCACAGCAGGATCACCCCACCCGACACCAGGAAGAGGCCGACCACGGCGGCGCGTCGACGACCGTCGGGCAGGTCCCCCAGAGCGGCCGCGGTGCCGATCAGATCGGGCTCTTCGACGCTGCCGTGGCTGATCTTGTACAGGTAGAAGCCGAACCAGGCCAGCAACGCCAGCCCCAACCCGAGATGGATCTGGCCGCTCGCCGGGATGACGAACGCGATGACGCCGGCGATTAACAGGAAGCCGAGTTCGACGCGGTTTGCTGGTTCGAGCGTCAACCCGGTGGGCTTGTCCGAACCGGACTTGCGGGCGACCAGGATGCTGACCAGCACCACGACGGGCCAACCCAGACCCATCAACAACCGGTTGGACCCGGTCATGTTGGCCGCGGCGTATTGCGTGTAATCCGCGTTGTGGCCGGACACGAAGGCGTAGTAGAGGTCGACGGCGTATTCGGGCAGTACCGCGATCAAGGCGAGCAGCGCCGTCGCGAGCCCACCGGAGACGTCGACCTGGGCCGCCTCGGCCGCCCACGCCAGCAAGAAGCTGGCCGCCACCACCGCGGCTCCGAAGATCAGCAGGGCCAGCACGGCGCCGGTGTGCAAGCCGGTCACGCGGACGACCACCGCCGGGGCGACGAACGCGCCGGTGATCAGTCCGGAACGGGTCAGGGTGCGGCGCCGCCAGCCGGCCGTCGGCGAGACGGTGGCTGCGGGCCTGTCGGTGGCGAGCATCGTCATCCTTCGCACTGGCGATCGGGTGGCTTACGTCGACGCGGTGGCCGTGGTGAACCGGTGAACCGGTTACCCAACGTACCCGCGGCGGGCGGGCTCAGCAACGCAGTGGGTCAGCGAAAGTGGCGCCGCGCCCAAGCCCGTATTTGCTGTACAGGGCAGTGCAGAAGCAAAAGTTAGGCTGCCCTGATTTCGAACTTTGGCAAACCTCGCGGACGGCGGTGCGCCGCGCAGCGAACAGCCGGGCCGCTCATCGGGCGTCCGGACCCATCGCGGCGGCGGCCGCCTGCGCGAAGAGCTCAACGGCCTGATTGCGGCTCAGCGACGCCAGCAGCTGCGCGGCGGCACGCATGGTGTCGCCCACCATCAGGGTCGGGCCGTTGCCCAGGTTCTCGAACGCCTCGGCGATGACGTCGGACACGGCCGCTGCGTCCGAGGGCGCCTCGTCGGGGGAGCCGATCTGGCCGCGGCTGTATTCGAGCGCGCGCAATGCCGGGGTGTTGGTCTTGCCCAGGATCAGGCCCAGGACGTCGACGCCCTTGTCGTGCAGCTCGGCCCACAGCGCCTCGGCGAAGACCATGTCGAAGGCCTTGGAGGCGCCGTAGGCGACCATGTTGGGTCCGCCGGCCAGCCCCGCACCGGAACCGAAGATGACGATGCCGCCGCTGCCCCGCGCCACCATCGCGGGCGCGAAATGGTGACACAGCTGCATGGGCACCATGCAGTTGCGTTGCACCATCGATTCGGCGGCTTCGATCGAATTGGCAAGGAAGGGCTGGAAATTCGGGTCCGCGCCCGCGCAATACACCAGCATCCCGATCTCCAGGTCAGCGGTTGCCTCGGCGATCGCCGTCGCCGCTGCGGGCCGCGCCAGATCGATTGCGACGGTGCGGGTTTGCGCCGATGTCTTGGCTTCGATCTCGGCCGCGACCCGGTCGAGAACGGCTTGCCGGCGGGCCAGCAGCACCACGTTGACACCGCGCTCGGCGAGCCCTTCGGCGAACGCCGCGCCCACCCCGTCGGACGCGCCGGCCACCAGCGCCCACGGCCCGTATTTCGTCGCGAACGTCATCTAGGCGCCCCCGACCGTGGTGATGCGAACCTGGGTGTAGCGGCGGCGGGCGATGCGCCATCCTGCCGGCGTGCGCACGATGTCGTCGTCGTAGAAACCGATCGCGTTGACGCCAGAGCTGTTGTCGCCGGCCATGATCAGGCCGTCGATATAGGTGCGTGCGGTGGCGGTGTCGCCGTGCAGCGTGATGGCCTGGTTGGTCAGGCGGTGCAGCGTATGCCCCGCCAGGGCGTGCACCTGCTCCATGAAGTCGGCCACGGCATCCACGCCTCTCCAGGTGCCGATCTCGCCGTAGTCGAGTTGGCAGTCGTCGGTGAACACGGTGCGAAACAGCGGCCAGTCGCGGCGGTCGATCCCCGTCGCATAGCGCACCAGCAGTTCGGAGATGTCCTGCCGGTCATCGCGTTCGCTCACGGGATGTCTCCATTCGGATGCACGACGATCCGGGGCGGTCCCTCGGACCTGCGGGCCTGATCGAGCGCGTCGGGCACCTCGTCGAGCCCGATGATCCTGCCGACGCTCGGTAGCGGGTCCAATCGGCCCGTCGCGATCGCGTCGAGCGTGCCGTACCAGTCCTGCGGGTGCGGCCCGCCGCCGAACTGGATGGTCACGCCCTGACGGGTGGCGGTGGTGATGTCCAGGGTGTCGCCGGTGTACCAGCCGCCCGCACAGTAGATGCGGGTGCCCATCTCGGCGGATTCGACCAGTTGCTGAATCAGTCCGGACGCGCCCACGCATTCGAATACGACTGCCGGACCGGGCAATCCGCGTTGCGCCCGAACCTCGTTGAACGCCTCGAACGGCGATTTTTCGGCTGGATCGACCACGATGTGCGCGCCGAAGCGGTCGCGGGCCAGCCGGCGCCGGTCGGCTTGGAAGTCCGCGACGACGATGGGTTCCACGCCGCGGCCGGCCAGGGCGGCGACGGCCGAGAGCCCGATCGCTCCCGCGCCGATGACGAGCGGAATCTCGCCCTGCTGCAGCCGCGCCGACCGCACGTAGAACTCGCCCACGGCGAACGCGTCGGTCAATGCGACCGCATCGCTGGACACGTCGCCGGGCACGGGTTTGGCCGCCACTTCCGAAACCACAAGCAGCTCACCGAAACTGCCCTGCGCCTCGGGATGCTGACCGATGATGCGCATCCCACCGGCGCCGCCGTCGACCAGCCGGACCGGCATGGCCGCTACCCGCGTACCGAGGGCGAATTGGTCGGTGCAGCCGGGCCCGTATCCGATGACCTCGCCGACGAATTCGTGGCCGAGCACGAGGTCGCGCTCGGTGTCGTACAGCGAGCGGCCGGTCGGATCGTCGATGGCAAGTTCGGGATGATCCATGAAGTGCACGTCGGATGCGCAGATCGCGGTGCTCAACGTGCGCAACAGCAACTCACCCGGTCCGGGCTCGGGATCCGGTGTCTCCCGGACCTGTAACCGGCCGTCGCGTAACACCACAGCGCGCAATGCGTTAACTTTCTCGAATAATCGATATAGAATCTCGAATGTTCGTACAACTTTAAGAACGCCGTCGCAAAGGAGTCAAGCGATTCGCGGGTCGACGTCAGCGCCGACCGCCCGAGTGCTCGATGTCGTCGAGCTGCTGGCGCGGTCTGCGGGCGCGCGGCTGCGCTTCTCCGACGTTGTCCGCGAACTCGATCTCACCCAGGCGACCGCGCACGCGATCCTGAAAACGTTGTGCGACCGCGGTTGGGCCAGTCGCGACCCGATCACGAAGACCTTCGCCCTCGGCCCGGCGCTGGCCGTGGTGGCGGCGCGCACGGACACGGCCCGCCCTCTCGCGCATGCGGCGCGGTCCGCGGCGCTGCGGCTCTCCCGCGAGGTCGGCTATGCCTGTTCGGTGGTCGAGAAGTTCGGTGATTCCCTGGTGGTCACCGCCTTTGAGGGTGAACCCGCCACGCAGCCGTCGGGGATACCGGGGGATCGGATTCCCTACGCGCCGCCGTTCGGTGTGGCGATGGCGGCCTGGGACACCGAGGAGGAGCAGCGCGCGTGGATCCGGCGTGGCGCGGGCGGCAATCCCGACCGCACCCAGCGCCTCCAGCAGGTGTTGGCGCACACTCGCGAGCGGGGTTTCGACGTCGACTGGACGACGCCGGCGCTCGCGCAGGCGGTGCAGGTGGTCGGCACGCTGGACAGCAGCGAGATGCCGACTCCGGTGCGCCACATCATGGACCAGCTGCTGGTCGAGTTCACCACCATCGGATTTCTTTCCGACGACAACCCGGGCCGCCGCAAGCAACCCGTGGTGACGATCGCCGCACCGGTTTTCGACGAGCGGGGCCGCGTCGCCCTGATGGTGGCCGTACACCCGCTGTGCGCGTTGAGCGCGCGACAGATCCGGGACATCGGGGAACAGCTGACCGACGAGACGACCGAGCTCAGCGCATCGCCACCGCGGGCGGGCGCGATCGAGGGGGCAGGTGGGGCGACTTAAGCTCGACGCATGGAACTGCGGCAGCTGCGCTATTTCGTCGCGGTCGCAGAGGAATTGCACTTCGGTCGCGCCGCCAAGCGCCTGCACATTTCGGGACCGGCGTTGTCGCAACAGATCATCGCGTTGGAGCGCGAAGTGGGCACCGATCTGCTAGTGCGGGACCGGCGCAGCGTCCGGCTGAGCGAGGCCGGCCGTACGTTCCTCCCGGACGCGCGCCGGATTCTGGCACTGGCCGACGACGCCAAGCACCGGCTGCAGCGGACCGCCGCGCAAAGCTCCCCGGTGCGGCTCGGGTACGTCAGCTGGTTGCCCGACGACATCGACGCCCTGGTGGGGTCCGCGGCGGCCTTGCGGCTGGACGAGTGGGTGTTGCCGTCGCACGTGCAGGCGGACCGGGTGGCCGAGGGCACCCTCGACATCGCGTTGGCCTGGATCACCGACGCGCAGGCCAAGCAGCGGGCATTGACTCCGCACCTGCTTCGCGCCGAGCCGCTGGGCGCGGTCGTTCCGGGGGCCGCCTCATCGGAACCGATTGGCGCACAGCATGTCAGCGTCCTCGTCGACGACGACGCGTCGGCATGGTCATCGTGGAATCGGTTCGCCGAAGCCTTCGCCGCCGACACCGGCGCACGTGTCGTCGGAATCAACGACGGCGGCATCACCGGCGACGCGTTCTACGCGCACGTCCGCAAGATCGCAGGTGCCGTGCTGGAGTCACCCAAGCGCCACACCGCTGCCCTCCCGCCCCGGTTGACCCGGCGCCCCGTCGCCGATCCGGTACCGCTGTGGACGTGGTCGTTGCTACACCGCCAGGACGATGACCGGCCCAGTGTGCGCGGTGCCGTGACGTCGTTGCTGGCGGTTGCGCGCGGTCGTGACTGGCTGACCCCGCCCACCGGACGGTGGTGGACTCCGGCCGACGATCCCCACCGGGGCGTCCTGCAAACCGGCGCCGGCGTGCGGTGAGAACCTCCGTCAACCACTCATAAGAGATGGATCGTGGACGCTGCCTCGGCGCGGGGCTTCACTGAAGTGCGTAGAGCGGAGGGGCGAAAAGTGGTGGCACATAACTACGTTGTGGACGAGCTGGCCGATTTCGTCGTCGGTGCCCGGCCGGGGGACCTGACCGGGCGACCGCGGGCGCTGATGAAACGCAACGTGCTCGACAGCATCGCGTGCGCCGTCGGTGCCCTGGACGGCGAGCTGATCCCCAGGATCCGCGACCACACCGCCCAGTTCGGTGGCGCCCACACGGCCACCCTGGTCGGCGGCGGGCGCGCCTCGGTGGACCAGGCCGCGTTCTTCAACGCGGTGCTGGTGCGCTACCCCGATCTGCTCGACACCTATCTCACGGTGGGTGGGCTCTGCCATCCCGCCGACAACGTCGGTGCATTGCTGGCCGTGGCCGAGCACACCGGCGCCGGCGGAGCCGACTTCCTGCTCGCGCTGGCGGTCGCCTACGAGATCCAATGCCGGTTCAGCGCACAGGTTCCCGTGATGGCCCGCGGACTCAACCACGCGCTGCAGCTGGCGATGTCGGTCTCGGCGGGCAGCGCGAAGCTGCTGGGGCTGAGCGCCGAGCAGACCGCCAACGCCATCGCCGCCGCGGCGGCCGACAACGTGTCACTGGCGGCGGTGCACGCCGAGCCGGTTTCGAATTGGAAGGGCATCTCGCCGGCCATCACCGGGATGCGCGCCGTGTACACGACGATGCTGGCCGCGCGTGGCATCACCGGACCCAAGGCACTCTTCGAGGGCCCGCACGGGCTGGTGCAACTCTTCGATCAGCGCATCGATCTGCACACCGCCGACCGGAGTCTCACCTGTGTCGAGCAGACCTACCTGAAGCAATACTGCTCGCTCATCCACGGCCAGGTCGTCATCGATGCGATCCTGGCCGTGCGCGGTGAGCACGGTCTGCAGGGTGCGGATGTCGCGCGGGTGGTCCTCGAGGTCTTTCAGGGCGCCTACGACTTCGCCGGCGGGGGAGCCTACGGCGACAAAGACCACCCGACCACCAAGGAGCGGGCCGACTACAACCTCAAATACCTGACCGCGGTCGCCCTGCTCGACGGTGGCGTCGGCCCCGAACAGCTTGAGAACGACCGAGTTTCGCAAAGCGACGTCATCGACCTGTTGTCCCGGGTGCAGGTCGTTCCGGCCGCAGACCTGACCGCGGACTATCCGCAACGCACCGCGGCGCGGGTGCACGTGATCACCCACGACGGGCGCCAATTCAGCCGCGAGCAGTCGGATTACGAGGGATCACCCACCCGCCCGATGTCCTGGGACCGCGTGGTGGACAAGTTCGGTTGGCTCGCCGAACCGTTCTGCGACGAGCCGCTGCGCGATGAGATCGTCGCCGCGGTGGCCCGGCTCGACGAGATCGAGGTCACCGAACTCACCGGGTTGCTCGGATCGGTGCCTTCCACGCCGCGGCGCGCGCGCAGTAGGCCGCGCTTCTGACACCCGTCTGGCACGTAGCGCGCGCCCCCTTGCGTGGCCGACCGCCCGCCATGAATGATCCGGCCATGGGTAAAGAACACGGCCGCAACCGCTGGGAGCTGGTCACCTGCGCGGTTGCCGGTCACGTCACCTACGCGCCCGACGAGAAGTCCCTCGCCGACCGGCTGAGCGGCAGCACCGGGCTGGGCGAGGTGTGGCGCTGCCTGCGGTGCGGCGAATTCACCGTCGGCGAGCCACACGGGCGCGGTCGCGCCGAAGACGCACCGATGATCATGCGCGGCAAGGCTTTACGACAGGCCATCATCATCCGCATCCTGGCGGTCGAACGCCTGCTGCGGGCGGTGGTGATCGCGCTGGCGGCCTATGCGGTGTGGAAGTTCCGCGGAGCGCGCGGTGCCATCCAGGCCACCCTCGATCGCGACCTGCCCATCTTCCGCACCGCCGGCTTCAAGGTCGACCAGATGACCATCGTGCACGAACTGGAAAAGGCGCTGGCGGCCAAGCCGTCCACCCTGGCCCTGCTGACCCTGATGCTGGCCGGTTACGCGCTGCTCGAGGTCGTCGAAGGGGTGGGCCTGTGGCTGCTGAAACGCTGGGGCGAATACTTCGCGGTGATAGCCACCTCGGTTTTCTTGCCCCTCGAGATCCACGACCTGGCCAAGGGCATCACCATGACCCGGCTGGTGACCTTCACCATCAATGTCGCCGCGGTGATCTACCTACTGGTCTCGAAACGGCTGTTCGGGTTGCGCGGCGGGCGGAAGGCCTACGACGAGGAACGACGCGGGGAGCAGCTGCTCGACGTCGAACGGGCCGCGGCCGGAACCTGAGCGAAGCCCGACGGTTACGCCGGTGGCTGCTTGGGGTGGATGAAAACGCCCTCCGCCTCGACGGTGACGCCCTGATCGTCGGCCAGCTGGCCGACGGCGAAAATCTTGACCCCGTCGACGCGATCGACGCGAGCCTCCGCGCGCAGCGGCCTGCCCAGCGCGGTGGGCCGGCGATAGCGCAGGGTCAGCGTGCCGGTATAGGCGGGCCTGTTGGGCTGGTGGGCCGTCGCCCCGAGCACGTGGTCGAGCACCAGGGCGCAGACGCCGCCGTGCACGGTACCCGGTGGGCCTTCGTAGGCGGCGCCGAGCACGAATTCCGACCACACCAGTCCGTCGGGATCGTGATGGATGACCAGCGGTGGGGCCACCGGGTTTCGCAGACCCACCACGGCGTTGCCCCAGGCGATGGTCTGGCCGTCGGCCGTTCGGTGTACACCGAACGGCCCGGGTAGCAGCGCGTCGCTCAATTCGTCTGTCGCACTGTCGATCCTGGCGATGGCCGCCGCCACCGCCGCGGGCCCGGCTTCGGTGCGGATGCTGATGTCTAGGAGTCGGCGGACCGATTCGGCCAGCGGCGCGTAAACCGACTCGAGTTGGCTGAAATCGATGCAGGGCGTGGGGTCATGCATCCTGGCAACTTAACAGTGCGTCCGCTGGGTGGGCTGTGCCCACCGGAGCGCCCGGGGTCAACGGGCATACTGCGCTGGGAACGGAGGAGTCAATGGGGACCTACGCGATAACCGGATCGGCTTCCGGGATGGGCCGCGAGACGGCGCAGCGCCTTCGGGACAACGGGCACACCGTCATCGGCGTCGACATCAAGGATGCCGATGTCGTGGCCGACCTGTCGACGCCCGACGGGCGCAGGGCGGCCGCCGAACGCGTCCTGGCGTCCGCGGGCAACAGGCTGGACGGCGCCGTGCTGGCCGCCGGGTTGGGTCCCGGCCGCGGCCGGGATCGCGCCCGGCAGATCGCTGCGGTCAATTACTTCGGGGTGGTCGAGCTACTCGTCGCCTGGCGTGCGGCGCTGGCCGCCGCGGAGCGCGCGAAGGTTGTTGTGGTGGCCAGCAATTCGGCGACGACGATGCCCGCGGTGCCGCGTCGGGCCGTCAAAGCGTTGCTGGCACACGATGCCGACAAGGCGTGGCGGGCGGTGCGGCTACTGGGCCCAGGGGCTCCGACCATGATGTATGGCGCCTCGAAGATCGCGGTCAGCCGCTGGGTGCGGCGACATGCGGCCTCACCGGAGTGGGCCGGGTCGGGCGTGCGGCTGAACGCCCTGTCACCGGGCGCGATCATGACACCTCTTCTGCAGGAGCAACTCTCGGATCCGAGGCAGGCCAAGGCCGTCCGGGCGTTTCCGGTGCCGGTGGGCGGCTTCGGTGACGCGGGGCACATGGCCGAGTGGATGTGCTTCATGCTGTCCGACGCCGCCGATTTCCTGTGCGGCAGTGTAGTATTCGTGGACGGCGGTACCGACGCGTATTTTCGCCCCGACGACTGGCCCAAGGCTGTGCCCGCACACCGATTGCCCGGGTATCTACGCCGGTTCAAGGGTTTTCATTAGGGGAACTGTTGCGTGTCTTTCCTCGCGCCCCGCGTGTGCGGTAGACCACAGAACGGCTTTTCGTGGCGTTTACCGCGGCGCGGCACCCCCGTAAAACGGCTGCGGTGCAATTGAATGAGACGGCGCACAAGCCGAAAGAACAAAGGATCAGACGGTGGCCACACTTCCAGCCTGGGTCAGCCAGGCTCCCGCGACTTTCGACGTGGTCGCGCCCCTGAAACGTGCCTCCGGCGCCTGGCAGGCGATGCTCAAAAGCACCCGACGGCCGGCCGCCGTGGGCCCGCGGTTGATGTCCCGGGGCGCCGAGCGCTGTTGACGGCCCGGTCAGGCAGACTGAGTCGACGGTGGATGACTACGCAGAACACCAGGATTACTGGAACCACAACAGCGCCTATCACCCGTGGCTGGTCGGCATCGCTTCGCGGCACCGCGGCGACGTTTTGGACGTCGGATGCGGGGAAGGGCTGCTGGCTCAGCGATTAGCCGCGGTGTCGCGCAGCGTCGTCGGGATCGATGCGGATCCGACATCGGTGAGGCGCGCCGCGCAGCGATTGCAGCCGATCGCGAACGCCTCGGCGCAACTGCGGCGTTTCGAGGAGTTCGAGCCGGGCGAGGCTTCCTTCGACCTGATCACGTTCGTCGCCAGCCTGCACCACCTGCCGCTGCGCGACACCTTGCAGAAGGTGCGTCAAATGTTGCGGCCCGCTGGGCAATTGGCGGTGGTGGGACTGTCCGCCAACAAGAGCGTTGCCGACTGGCTGTGGGCCGGTCTCAGCACGCCGGTGGCGCGCGTCGGCTCATTGCTGCACCGGGAGACCCGAGACATCGGCGTCGCGGTCGCCGACCCCGACGAGGGCCTCAGTGAGATCCGGCGGGCAGTCACCGATGTGCTACCCGGAGCCCGCATCCGGCGGGGCGTCTACTACCGCTACCGACTGCTCTGGCGCAACGTCTGATTGCAGCGCGCGTTCGCGTTCGCGCCGGCGCGCCCTGGAGGCCCGCAGATTGACGGCGTTGCCGCACGTCTTGACGTCATGCCAGACCCCGCTGCTGTTTTTCGAGCGGTCGTAGAACGTCGAGCCACACCGGTGGTTGTGACAGCGCTTGATCCGCCGCCAGGTGCCGGCTTGCTGGCTCAACAGGATCTCGCCCCACAGCGCCGATGCCAGCCAACGCCAACCGCCGCCATGGGGATCCAACCGCACCTCACCGGCATCGGACAGCGCGAAAGATGCGGCGACGCCGTCGGCGCCATGAGATCGCGATTGTTCGCCGGCGACGAGTTGCTCGATGGTGGCGCGCAGCGCGCGAAGCTTGGCCAGGTCGGCGTCACCCAGCTCGGGGGGCGACAGGTCCACGCCGCGCGCAGACGACCACGCCCGCACGGCGGCCGTCGCCCAGTCGCCGGCGAGGCGTGGTTCGGCCAGCAGGTCCGGCCCGTACCCGTCGATGGCCCTCGTGTTGAGGAAGTCCTGGACCAGGCCCAGGCCGCCGGGAGCGCCGGCGCAGCCGTATCGCTGTGACGCAACCCACGCGGAAGACATAAGCAAAGAATACTTGACTCTGTCGCGGCGGTCAATTAGCTTGACGTAAGCAAAACATCTTTGCCTAAGTCAAAGGAGCAGCATCATGGTCAACGTCAAGGGGTCGACGGTAGTGGTCACCGGTGGGCAGCGCGGTCTGGGCAAGGCCATCGTGGCCGAATTGCTGGACCGGGGCGCGGCGAAGGTCTACGCCACCGCCCGGGCGCCGAAGCCCAGCCAGGACCCCCGCGTGGTCAGCGTCGAATTGGACGTCACCAACCCGGATTCGGTTGCCGCGCTGGCGTCCACGGCGGCGGACGCCGACATTGTCATCAACAACGCCGGAGTTCTCGGCGCCCGGACACTGCTTGACAGCGACATCGACGAGGTGCGAGCGGTCTTCGAGACGAACTACTTCGGCGCGCTGCGCGTGGCCAAGGCCTTCGCCCCGATCCTGGCCGACAACGGCGGCGGTGCGCTGGTCGACATCGCCTCGATCCTGTCCTGGATGCCCGGCTCCGGCGGGTACGGCGACTCCAAGGCCGCACTGTGGTCGACGACGAACTCGCTGCGCATCGAGCTCGAGAAACAGGGCACCCTGGTCGTCGCCGCGCACCTCAGCTTCACCGACACCGACATGACCGCCGGCTTCGAGGCACGCAAGAACGATCCGCGCCAGGTGGCCCGGGCGATCGTCGACGGCATCGAGCGGGACGACACGGAGGTGCTGGCCGACGACGACACCCGCTACGTCAAATCGGTACTGTCCGGACCCATCGAGGCGCTGCCCCGGATGGGGTGAACCGCCTGCAGGCATGAAGGTCTGTCCGAAGGCAGATCCCCGTGGTGTGACGGTCGAGCAAGCGGGCCCTTGCGGTGGCTCCGCCTGGTTCGGAGCCCAAACTGGGCTCTCTGCGCTTCGGACAGACCGCCGGGTTATCCCGGCACCGCTTACCGTCGCACCCGGCCGTCGCATTCCGCGACGGTCAAAGGTCCCAACCGCCGCGGCCCAAAGTCACCGGCGCGCCGTACGACCGCACGTGTTTGGATAGCGATATGTCCGATACCGAACGCATCGTGAGCGCCACCCGCGTGATGTCGGCCAATGCGGCGCGCATCTTCGAACTGATCGCCGATCCGTCCCGCCAGCCGAGCTGGGACGGCAACGGCAATCTGGCATCGTCTGCCTCCGGTCGTGTGCATCGCGTGGGTGACGTGTTCAAGACGACGCTGACCAACGGCGCGGTGCGCGAAAACCACGTCACCGAGTTCGTCGAGGGCAGTGTAATCGCTTGGCGCCCAGCCGAACCCGGCAAGCAGCCGCCGGGGCACCTGTGGCGCTGGGAACTGAGCCCGGTCAACGCCGAACTCACCACGGTGACGCACACCTACGACTGGACGGCGCTGACCGACGCCACCCGCCTCGAGCGCGCCCGCGCGACGACGGCGGAGATGTTGCGCGAGTCCATGGACCGACTCGCCGTGCTGGCCCAGTCGGCGGACTAGGTCCGCGCACCCGCCATCGAAAAACCTGGGCGCGTCAGCCCAACTTGGCGCGCACCCACTGGAACGTCCCGAGGGTCTTCACCCGCACACTGGCAAAGCCGTTGTTCTCCAACGCATCCCCGATTTCGTCGTCGTCGAACGCGTGCGCCCCGACGTTGGGCAGCATCCGCCAATACCGGGCCAGGCGCCCGGCGGTGGGCACCATGACGGCCAGCCTGCCACCAGGGCGCAGCACGCGCGCGATCTCGGCGAGCGCGTCGGCCGGATTCGGAACCAACTGCAGCACGGCGGTCGAAACCGCCACGTCAATGGTGCTGTCGCGCAGCGGAAGTCGCTGTGCGTCGGCCTTGAGGAAGCCGACCTGCGGCCCGGCCTCGTTGCGGACCGCGCGGGCCAGCATGGGCTCGGAGATGTCGACGCCGAGGGCCAGCCCCTGCGGACCGGCGGCACGGGCCAGCGACGCGGTGACGTTGCCCGGCCCCGATCCGACGTCCAGCGCGATACCGCCCTGCGGAACGTCCAACCATTCCAGCGGCAGTTGCCATGCGCTGATCCAGCGCCGAGAAAGCGCTTGGGCGTTGTCGTAGAGCAGCGACCCGATCGGCGAGGCCCACGCCGCCTGGATGGGGCCGGTGTTCTGCTCGACGGCGCCACCGGCGGCCGCGCCGGGGCCGAGCAGGTCGAGATAGCCCCGGCTCACGTCGGGATCGGCCGGCGGATCGATGAGCAGGTCCAGCGCGCGCCGGAGGGCGGGAGGCAGCGAGACGTGCACGTCGGTCATGTGTACTCCTTCGGTCAAATACCAAGCCGGACGCCAGAAATCGAACGGAAAGCCGGGATGCTTCGGCTCCGGTGAGTCCCGTCCGCAGCCTACGCCGGGGGCCCCGGCTCTTCGACCGCTGCGATTTGCGGTCCGGTTACCGCCGAACGACGGCGTGCTCGCGGACCAGGGCGTACAGCCGCCAGTACCCGGGCACGCCCTTGAGCGCGGTCTCGCCGCGGTCGCCGAACCGGTGCCGCGAGCCGGTCACGATGTCGCGCAGCGTGGACGACACCAGCACCTCGCTGGGTCTCGCGAGCGCGGCCACCCGCGCGCCGATGTGGACGGCCATGCCCGCGACGTCCGCGCCGCGCACCTCGACCTCGCCGGCGTGAATGCCGACCCGCACCTCGATGCCCAGCACACGAACGGCGTCCACGATGGCGTCGGCGCAGGCGATCGCCGCGCTGGGGCTGGTGAACGTGGCGACGAATCCGTCACCGGCCGTGTTGACTTCGCGACCGCCGAACCGCTGCAGTTCGTGGCGCACGATCCTGTCGTGGTTGTCCAGCAGGTCGCGCCAGCGGTGGTCGCCGAGCGCGGCGGCGCGCTCGGTGGAGCCGACGATGTCGGTGAACATGATGGTGGTGAGCAGCCGCTCGGCGTCGGAGCCGCCGCGGACTCCGGTGATGAACTCTTCGATCTCGTCCAGCATCGGGCCGGTGTCGCCGACCCAGTACAGGGAGTCCTGTCCGGGCAGTTCGACGAGACGCGAGCCGGCGATGCGCTCGGCGAGATAGTGCGCATGCTCGACGGGGCTGAAGGCGGGGTTGTCGCGATGGACGATCAGCGTCGGCACGGCAACGCGCGGCAGCCTGTCGCGGACATCGCCCTCCCGGACCTTGTTGATGAACGCACGGGCCATGCTGGGTGACGCCGCCCGGTTGCCGGCCATGTCCCACCACGAGCGGAACGCGTCGTCGTGCGCGACGCTGGGGGCGATGATGCCGAGCATGTCGAAGCCCTGCTCGACGGCGTCCGGCTCCATCCCGACCGACGTGAATCGCTCGGCGGCGTCGAGTTCGGCGCCGATGGGATAGTCCGGCCCCCGCAGCGTGCGCGCCGCGCCGTTGGCTATGACGAGGCTGTTCACCCGATCGGAGTGGTCGGCCGCGAGAACCAGACCGGCCAGCGAGGTGAAACCCGGAGCGAAGATCGTGGCCTTGTCGCAACCCACCGCATTCATCACGGCGAGCGCATCCTGCGCCCATGACTCCGGACCGAGCATGTCCAGCGAGGGGACCCGGGAGGACAGGCCGATGCCGCGCTGATCGAAGCGGATCACCCGGCAGAACGACGCGAGCCGGCGATGAAAGCGGTACATCGAGGGCTCGAGGTCGACGCAGTCGATCGGGATCAGCGGGCCCGGCAGCATGAGCAGGTCCATCGGGCCATCGCCGAAGACCTGATAGGCGATGTCGATCTCACCGCAACTGGCGTACCGAGTCCGCGGCGCCGCAGAACTCCCAGCCACGGTTCAAGGCTAGTTCAGGCCGCCGACAATTCGAGGCCCATTATCGGGACCGCTCGCCGCCGATGATCGGCACCAGATAGCGGGCGGCGTAGTCGCGAACCGCCGCCGGATCCGACGTGTCGAGCCGGTCGGTGGGGAAGACGATGATGCCTAAGGCGACGCGAAGCAGGATGTCGGCGATATTGTCCAGGTCGGCCTCGGCCAGGTCGGCGCCGCAACGGCGCAGGGTGTGGGCGATCCCGTCGGCGAACTGGCGAATCGGAAACGCCTGCGACCGGGAGAACATGCCGAACAGTTCGGGTTCGCTCTCGGCGATCCGCGAGTACAGCGCGGAGTCCTGTACCAGGCGCACCCCGAGCGCGAAGGCCTCGACGACCGCCTGTTGCGGGTCGCAGCCGGTTGTCGCCTGGTCCAGGGTGCTGAAGAACCGGCCGGCTTCGCGCCGCACCACGTGGGCGAACAGGTTCTCCTTCGTCGGGAAGCGACGGTAGATGGTGCTGCGGCTGACCCCGGCGCGGGCGGCGACGTCGTCGATATTGGCCCGACGCACGCCGTAAATCTCGAACACGCTGCGCGCGGTGTCCAAGATGGTGCGGTCGAGATCGGTGAGCGCCTCGGCAGTAGCAGAGCCCGGTTCGGACTGCATGATTGGCGGCATCGTATCAACTCCTCGGCATGGTTCACGGGCGACTTTTCCGGCGCGAAGACCTGCCCGGGAGGTGCGACGGCGACGCGCGCTTGTTAGTGTTCGAGGCGACTGAAACAAAGACACATTTTTGTGTCACTGATTCACACCGGGTTGCCGTCGCGCGGCGCGGGTACGGCGAGGAGGTGGGCATGACCGCCCAAAACGACGAGTTAACCGCGGCAAGTGCGGGGTCGCGTTTCGATACCGGCGTCCGCGAGGCGATGCCGATGCCGGTCGACGACGAGATCGCCGACGCCGCCCCGCGGTTGGGGCCGGACTCGTTGATCTGGAAGTTCTACGGCGACGTCCGGACTCAGCTGTTCGGCTTTCAGCGCACCGCCGGGGTGGAGAACTGCATCGAGCAGCTCGCCCAGGGCGTGCTGGACCACTCCGTCATCTTCAGCGACACGCTCGGTCGGGCCAAGCGCACCGCACCGCCCCTGATGAACACCGTCTACTCCGACGAACCGTACGAGTGGGGCCGCAAGGTGCGGGACTTTCACAAGACGATCAAGGGCACGGTCAGCGACGGCTCGCGCTATCACGCGCTGAATCCTGAGCTGTTCTATTGGGCGCACGCCAGCTTCGTCGACCAGGTCATCTACAACACCGACATGTTCATCCGGAGGCTGAGCCGCGCAGAGAAGGAGCAGATCTTCAACGAGGGCAAGCTCTGGTACAGCCTGTATGGCGTCAGCGACCGCGGGCAACCGCAGACCTACGACGACTTCCTGGCCTACTGGGACGAGATGCTCGACCGGTTCGTCCCCCATAAGACCGTGCTGTACGGCACCGGTTACATCCGCAAGGGCATCCCGGGCCCGCGCCGGATGCCCAAACCGGTGTGGAAAGTGCTCTCGGCTCCGCTGAACGCCTACACCCGGCTGGTCGTGGTCGGAACGCTTCCGCCGCAGATGCGCGAGGTGTGCCAGCTGCGATGGGATGCCAAGAAGGAGAAGCGCTTTCAGCGCGTCGCCGCAGCCATTCGCGCGCTCAACCCGCTGTTGAACCGGCTGCCCGTCCGGGTGCTCTACACGAGCTGGGCGGCCGACGCGTGGGACCGCGCGGGCGTCGACCCGCGCCGGCTGCACAACCGCCCGGCCGCGTAACCGGGTCTCGGGCGGCTCGGCATCGGCGCGGCGATATCCGTGACAGCGCCCGTGCACATGAGGCATGGTGGTTAGCCGGCTGCGCATTGGGGCATTCCGCTAGGTCGGCTCAGTGGGCCGGTCGATCGAGCCGGTCGCAGGGCGACCCGAAGGAGTACCGCGATGCAGATGACGGGCAATACCGTTCTGGTCACCGGCGGTGGCAGCGGAATCGGCCGAGGTCTGGCCGAATCCTTCCACCGGTTGGGCAACCAGGTGATCATCGCCGCCCGGCGCAGCGACCAGTTGCGGGCCGTCGCCGAGGCCAACCCGGGCATCCAGACGCTGTCGCTCGATCAGGGTGACGCCGCCGACATCCGCCGGTTCGCCACCCAGCTGACCGACCACTACCCGGACCTCAACGTGCTGGTCAACAACGCCGGAATTCAACGGGTCGAAGACCTCACCACCGGCAACGTCGGCCTGGCCGAGCAGTCGGTGGCCATCAACCTGCTGGGCCCCATCCGGCTGACCTCGGCCCTGCTGCCCGCGCTGCTGCGCAAGCCGCACGCCACCATCCTCAACGTCACGTCCGGTCTGGCCTTCATGCCCAGCGCGCTCCACCACGATTTCCTTGGCCTGCGGCTGCGTCTGCAACAGGGTGACGGTCTCGGTGATGTAGTCCTCCAGCGGCATCGCCCGGGGATCGAATCCCCGCTCGCCCTGCAGCGCGGTTTGCACGTGCGGCGGGATGATTTCGATCACCTGCACCGAAGTGCCGCGCAGTTGGAAGCGCAGCGATTCGGTGTAGGAGTGCAGCGCCGCCTTGGAGGCACAGTAGCTCGGGGTGAGCGCGCTGGGCATGAAGGCCAGACCGGACGTGACGTTGAGGATGGTGGCGTGCGGCTTGCGCAGCAGCGCGGGCA
>NZ_LZKY01000083.1:0-12177 GCF_001673055.1 Mycobacterium sp. 1245801.1 | reverse complement strand
GAGGGTGTCGCGCCGGTGTCGCCGGTTAAACCAGCGCTCCGGATCACGTTGGCAGGGCAGCGTTTTCGTCGGTGGCGGTGCACCGCGCACCAGCCGCCGGTGGGCCATCCTCGACAGCGGCCACCATGCTCGCCCGCAGTTGCGGGCACTGCGAAGTGCTCACCGAGCAATGCCGCTATAGCTTCGACCGGCTCGTCAGCCGCCGCCGGCGCAGCCACGCCCGGACCGAAAACCCTTCGCCGGCAGAAGTGTTCGCGGCGGGTGGGGGAGTGGGTGGTCGGCGGCGATGGCGTGCAGGTAGGGCGCCGCGTCGGTGTGCTGGCCGTCGATCCATACCCCGGCCCACATGCCCCAGCAGGCGTGCCAGGTGAGCGCCTGTTGGGCGCACCATGGTCGGGCCGGGCAGTTCAGGCATGCAGCGAGGGTGTCGCGCCGGTGTCGCCGGTTAAACCAGCGCTCCGGATCACGTTGGCAGGGCAGCGTTTTCGTCGGTGGCGGTGGGACAGGGGAGGGGCTCACCGGACGCCGTCCGGGTCGGGGTTGTGGTAGCGGCGCAGCCGGGCCCGTTCGCGGATGTCGTCGAGCGCTTTGCGGGCTGCTTGGCGGCCCGGACCGGCCAGGGCGGCGCGCCCGGCTTGGCGGGCTTTGCGGTTGGCTTCTCGGGCGGCGAGCTGGGCGGCGATGCGGGCGCGGGCTTGGGCAAGTTCTTCGTGCTCGCGGGCCTCGTCGTAGGCCGCGGGGCGGTGGGTCAGATCGCCGTGAGCGGCCAGGATCGCCCCGAGCAGCCCGATCGGCTTGTGCGGGCTGTCGGGCAGCCAGTGCCCGGTGCCGATCCAGTCTTGGATGAGGGTGTTGATGTCGCGCGGTGTCCAGCCGTGCTGGGCCGGTCCGGCCAGGACGCGGGCCCATGGTGTGCCGGTGTTGTACCGACGGGCCCAGGGCGGGCTTTGCTCGCTGCGGATCCATTTGTTTGCCAGGGCGAGAGCCCGGGGCTCCGGGCTGAGGCGGCGCGGAGCGACGCTGCTACCGGCGCGTTGGCGCCGGTGTGGGGTGGTGAGAACTGAGTGAGGTGAGGTTATTTGATTTACAAGCGACCCTGCGGGGTGGGGTGACAGCGGTCGGAGACGGCAGTCGTGCAGGGCCCACACGGAGGCCCAACCGCGCCCGTTATCCCCAACTCGCCAGCTGGCGAATCGCTCGGCTTTGGTGCGCAGCCGCCCGCGCATGACTTCGGTGGCGACACCGAGGAGTCGCAGCGCGGTAGAGGCGCGCTGGATGGTGCGCACTGACAGGCCGGTCATCTGGGCAAGTTGGTTGTTGGTCGGCCGGCAGTCGCGTCCGGTGCGGTGATCGGCAAAGGAGGCACGTGCTTGGGCCACGGCGACAAGGGAGTTGAGACTGACCGGGTTGTTGGGCATGACGGGTCGCACGCGGGTGTCGTAGTGGAGCAGGTAAGCCTGGGGCACGGTGGCGTGCGCCCAGCGCCGGGCCCGGCCGCTCCAGCACGGAATTGCGGCCCAGGGGGCGTCGAGATCCAGGACGATGCGCGGGATGCGGTCGATGCAGTGAGCGCCCGCACGCTGGACCCAGGCGGGGGCGGTGCGGGCGGTGCCGCGGCGCCGCGCTGAGGGGCTGCTGCCGCGGTAGGGGCGGACGAGGGTGTGAGTGGGTCCACGGGAGGCGGTACCTAGACCGTGCGCAGGGCGTGCGCTACCGTGGAATGCGTCTTTCATGACGATTCCCTTCAAGGTGGGGGTTTTCGCGAAAGCGCCTTTTCGGTTCGAGCGGCAACTCGAACCGGCTGCCCTCGGCCTTCGGGCCGGGGGTTTTCGCCGTTAGTGGCGCCTGTTGTGCGGTGGGTATGGCGTTGTGCAGTTGTGTGGCTGTTCCCAGTGATCCAGCGGTTGGGCCGCCGGTGGCTTCGGGTCCTTTCGGTTGGTCTTCTCAGCAGCTAGACGGAGGCGGATATCCGCCGGGGACTCGCCGGGGCGGATATCCGCCCCGGGCTAGCATGCCGCACACCGGCACTAACGCCGAGGTGACACGCCGCAACATCAGTCACAGCTGTCACGGCTGACGCGCTCGGGGCTAGATCGCACCCGTGAGCTGCGGTGTAGGGGTCAGGCTCGTGAGCTATGCACGATTGACCCGCTGTTGGTCGGTTGACACTGTGGGCCTTGGTTGTGGGCCAGCGCTGCTCTTTGGGCTAACGATCGTGCAGTGACCAGCATGTCTCGGTTAGTGATCTTTCGCAGCCTGCTCGAGTAGACGTGTGTTGGCGAGTTGGAATTCACACCTGGACGCGCGCCGGTCCTGTTGGACCGTAAGCGGGTGTCTTAGGCGGCTAAGCACGCTCGCGCGTTAACTGGCGGGTCCGTGTACGACCCCTCCTGGACGATTCGTACGTGATGTGGCCGATGATTTCGGCTTCATCGCACGAAACGATGGATGTGGCTGTCGACGTCGGAGCTTCGATGTGCACGGAAGGGTTAAGCCATCCCTGGGCCGGGCTGATTTTTTCTCAACACCGCAGTTACCGGGCGATCGAGGTCCGGTCGGCAGCGGAGGGTGGCCGATGGGAAAGGTGCGAATCGTGTGCGTCGAAGGGTGTGCGCTGAGCAGGGGTGCCAGCTGGCTTCAGAGTTTGTCCAAGTCGGCGTCGAAAGGAGCGATCCCTGAGCAGTGCGGCGCTCAGGGATGACGGACACGAACACAAGGGAGACCTGTGATGGTCGACGATAGCCACGATGACAATGAGCCATCGGACAACGGGAGCAATCTCGGGCGCGACATCCGGTTACCTCACGCCGGCCGCGCACATCGCTGTCGATGGGATATAGCTCGCAACGAGCGGGCCTTTGATGGTGTCGGAGGGGTGCGGATTGTCTATGACGTCTGGATGCCCAGCACGCCGCCGCGCGCAGTTGCTGTGCTGGCGCACGGGTTCGGCGAATATGCCCGCCGTTACGATCACGTAGCGCAACGGTTGGGCGAAGACGGAATTCTCACCTATGCACTTGATCACCGTGGCCACGGCCGCTCCGGTGGCAGCCGGGTAGTGGTGCGGGGAATGGAGCAATACGTTGCTGACTTTGCCGCCCTGATCGAGATCGCCAGCTATGACCATCCTGGTCTCAAGCGCGTGTTGCTAGGCCATAGTATGGGCGGTGCAATCGTGGCTTGCTACGGCCAGCAGCGAAGTCGGCCGCCCGGCGATGATTTGATGGTGCTGTCGGCTCCGGCGGTTGCGGTTCAAACTTTGATTGCCCCTTTCATGGCGGTGATGATCAAGGCGCTCGGCGGCCTGGTTCCGGGACTGCCTGTGTTGCAAGTGGACGACGGTGCCATGTCTCGTGATCCCGACACGGTTGTGTCGCATTTTGCTGACCCGCTGGTGTATCAGGGGAGGATCCCCGCCGGTGTGTGCCGCGCGTTGCTGCGGGTGGGCGAGACGATGCCTCAATGGGCGCCAGCACTGACTGCGCCATTGCTGATTGTGCATGGTTCAGATGACCAGCTGGTCACCGTCAATGGCAGTCGGCGACTGGTCGAATTCGTGGGTTGTACCGATGTCGAGCTGAGGGTTTACGCCGGTCTGTACCACGCGGTCCTTTGCGAACCGGAACGCTACCAGGTGCTCGATGATGTGGTGTCATGGATCAAGGCGCGCATATAGACACGTTAAGTGAATATGTTGGCGCAGCTCTGATGCTCGGGGTTCGGCTCTTGCGTGGCGGATGACTTTGTGCGGCGTGACGCGCGGCGGCGAATGGTCTGAGATGCTTGCTGTGGGCGTGAATCGACGCTGGCGAGACGGGCCGGGGTTGCGCGACGGGCCCCGCACCAACCACCTGGAGTATCGCGTCAGGTGATGAGTGGTCGGTATGGGTTTCCATGCTCGCGACAGGTGATCGCCGTTTCCTAAACAACACCGGCAATTCGACGTTGTCCGCCCCGATTAACGACGAGAAAACCCGGCCAGCACATTCGCCGGGCGGTTTATCTAGCACTGCACGGAGGTGCGGCGCAGGTGCCAGGCAGCTCAGTAAGGCTCGGGGCTAAACAAACGCACAGAGTTTGTTTTCCGAGACCGTATCCTTAAGCCGAGCCTTGGCTGGTACCGGGTGAGATCAACGTATTAGCACGAAGATTGAAGTAGAGGCCAAGTGACTGACCGGCTTCGTCGGCAGCCGCCGCAGCGACTGCCATGTGCGTCGTCGAGATCGCTTGACCACCGGATGCAGCACCGTTGTCAACGCACTCGGCTCATCCAAGCTGTAGACCCGACATTCGACTACCGCGACGCCGGCGCGCCTTGACGTAGGACGAGCTGATGGGCCTTGAATCCAAGGCCACGGGCATCGAGGCGACGCTGGGCAAGCTGCGCGACCGCTATGCCGTGCAATGGTCAAGTGCCGCATCGGAGCCGGGGCGGCCGCGGCGCCCCGGGGATGTTCCGCCGGCCGGGTCGGGCGTCGAAGCTTGGATACGCGCGGTGTCAGCACGATTCGTTGCTTAAGGTTGGCTGTTGTCGCACTAGCGTCATGTCCACGATGCTTTCGCCGTTACATTTCATGTGGAACTGCGTCAGCTGCGCTACTTCATAGTGGTCGCCGAAGAGCTGAACTTCGGTCGCGCCGCAAAGCGCCTGCGGATTGCCGGCCCATCACTTTCTCAACAGATCAGGGTTCTCGAGCGAAATCTGCGAGTTCCGCTGTTCGAGCGCGATCGCCGCTCAGTCACCCTTACGCCCACCGGCGCGGCACTGTTGCCGGCTGCGCGTGCCCTCGTTGATCAAGCAGATCTCTTGCGTCGTCGCGCAATTGGATTATCGGATTCTGATCCCGTCCGGCTTGGCTATGTCGATTGGCTTCCTGCGAACTTGTTCGAGCGGACCGCGGCGGTAGCGAATGTCCACATCGACACCTGGGTGCTGCCGTCACATACCCAAGTCGCCCGGGTCGCCGAAGGCGGCATTGACCTGGCGATCTGTTGGGTTCAGCCTCCCGAACTCGACGAGTACGGCCTCGAGGCCCGTGTCATCGGCGCGCAACAGCTCCAGGCGACCGCTGTCAGCGGGGATGGCTGCGCGGTGGCAGCAGCGGACACTGTGGTCTTGCTCGACAGCGACTCCACCAGCTGGTCTTCCTGGAATCGCTACGGCGAGTTGTTCTCTACCCACACGGGCGCCCAAACGGTACACATCAGCGATGGCGGAATTGCCGGCGCCATGTTTTTCCAGCACGTCCGCCGCTTGGGTCGGCCGGTGCTCAACTCCCCGAAAGCCCAGAACGCCGCGGTGCCTGCAAACCTAATGCGGCGCACCATAACTCCGCCTGCACCATACTGGACGTGGTCACTGGTATCGCGCCGGGCGGAAGCCCGGGAGGCAGTGCGCTCCGTCTTCGAGGCCCTGACAACCGGCATCGTCCTACCCGACCTCACCTTGGGGTGGCTTCCCACGACCGAACCCGAGCGGTGATGAAGCACGCCGGCGGCTCATCAGCCCACAGACTCGTGTGCCGCCCTGAGGACTACGAAGACGACCACCGAGTTACATGCGTGAACAACGGAAAGCCGTTGGCTTACACGATGTTCGGCATCACCCAGATCACAGCTAGCTGCAGTCGGCACCCTGGCCGCTGTGTCGTGGCGTGGGAGTTGAAGCCTCTCACCAAAGAGGAGGTGTGTCGTGGCGGTGGCGTCTCGGTGAGGACACGATTGAGGAGTCGCTGGGTCAGCGACACGGCCAAGTGCCTTCGGGTCACCTCGGTCGGGGCCGGCGATATCGCGGTTCAGGGAGGGAGAGTTCGGTGGTCTTTTCAGTTGTTCCTGCCGGGCTAGCGGCTTTCGCTGCTGCCAACACCGCTGCGGCGGACATGATCTCGGCGGCAGGCTCGGCCGATTCAGCGGCAATGCTGGGTGCCGCCGCCGCGGCGCTGGGCCCCATTGGGGCCAGCTATCTCGCGGCCTATGGACCAGCGCAAGCCAACCATCTTGCGGCCACCCTGGAACTGAGCAGGGTACACGCGGGAATCGGGGCACAGACGGCGTTGGCAGCGATGTCCTTTGTCGCTGCTGACAATGGATGACATTGGCTCGCAATGACATTTGCACCGCAAGCAAGTCCGGCTTCGTTACCGCTGCAACGCACTGCGCTTGAGCCGCCGTCCTCCTTTTTGGTAGCGCCCGCGGAGGCAAAAGCCGACCCGAAATCCGCCATCAACGCGAGCGAAACAAACCTCGCCGACTACCTCAATCAGCCGGTGCACAGCATTCTCGAGCGCTTGGATGTGCCGCCGTTGCCGCAAGCCGCATCGCCTCGAGCGACAACCGATACCGGAACTCCAACAGCGCAGGGCGATGCCAATGGCACGCCAAATGCAGGCGCTCAGAATCTGGGAATGCTCTCAAGCTTGGGCACCGCGCTGATTCAACCGGTACTCGACGCACTGGGAACGTTGGGTTCGGGACAGTTCGGCGACCTGGATCCGACGCAGATGCTCGGTGGCATCGCGAACGCGCTCGAGTCGGCCGGGCAGTCCACGCAAAGCACATTAGGTGACCTCGCCGGTGCATGGCAGGGGACGGCCGCATCCGCCGCCCAGACAAAGACGGCGGCTGCCTTGACGAACGGCAGCGACCTGGCCAGCCAGGCGAAAAATCTGGCCGCTAGCCTCTCGGCGGCCACCGCCAGCGTTCAGCAGGCTCAAGCGCAGCTTGTCGAGATCGTGAACCAGTTCATGGCGACGCTGGCGGCCATCGGCCCGAACATCATCTTTCCGTGGGGCATCGCTGCGGCCATCGCGGCGGCGAACCAGGCGATCACGCAAGCCACCCAGGTGGTGACCCAACTTGAGAGCTCGCTGGGCGTCGAAGCCGCAAATGTCACCGCGGCCGGGGCTCCGGTCGCTATCACCTCGGCGCCTGGGGTGGGCATGAACCTTGCCGCGGCCCCGGCCACATCGCTTGGGACTTCTGCCGCCTCGGCGGCGACTCAGGCCGGGTCGCTGGCTCCGGCGGCCGCTTTCGCTGCTCCGCCCGGAGCGCTTGCTGCGTCGGCCAGCGCGCTTGGTGCACCGCTCGGCAGCTCATCAGCGCTGGGGTCGTCCTTTTCTCCGATGATGCAACTCGCAACTGGCCTGGCCATGCCGGCGATGGAAGGTGTCAGCGCAGCCACGGGAGCGATCCAGTCCGGCGCCGGACAGAGCGCGCCGCCCCAGCTGGCCGGCAGCGTAGATCAGCAGGGACAACCCGACGGCAAGGATCCGGCCCACCACAAAGGTGAGCATGGCGGCGGTGGCGCAAGCCACGGCGGGGCCGGCGCTATGGCGGTCGGGACGTTTCCGTCGCGGTTGGCCGCGCAGATGCCAATGACGGCAATAGACGACACGGCCAGCGCGGCGGTGACAAACGGCGAAGCCGTCATGCCCGCCGCCATGGGAGGTGCCCCAATGATGGGTGGCGCCCCAATGGCACGCGGCGCGAATGCCGGTGTCGGTAAGAGCCACAATGCCGCGGCTTTCCTGCATACCACCGACCAGGGCGACGAGATCATCGGCGACCTCGGCGCCGTCGCCCCACCGGTGATCGGTGTGAAGGAAACGATCGCCAGCCCGCAGATCGACCTGACCATCTAGTACATGACCATCTAGCAAAGGAGTTCAGTCATGACGAGCACTGCTGACTTGCGGATGCAGCCGGCCGACCTGGTCAATGCAACCCAGGGTCTTGACCAATTGGCAAGTCGCGCGGAGAACCTGATGGAGGCGGAGGCGCCAAACCTCGCGGTGGCCGCCCCCGCTCGTGACGAGGTCTCACAACGTGTCGCCTCAACGCTCAATAATGTCCACGCCGATTTCCGCGAGCTTGCTAATCAAGGCGCCAATGCGATCCGCCAAATTGCCGCGACGTTGCGAGCCCAGACCGACAACATCGTTGGGGCCGAGCAGGACTTCGCTGTCTGACGGGCGGATCGGGTTGCGGCAGTCAGTTCTGGAAAGGAGAGGAGGTCAGGGCATGGGGTTTACCAATGTGGCATGGGAGTCGCGCAGCGCGGAACAGCTCGCCCGCGGCCTGACCACCGGCCCGGGACCGATGCCGGTCGGCCAGGCCGGTGCCGCCTGGGTCCGCGTGGCCGACGAATGGGCAAGCATCTCTAAGGAATACGACAAAGTTGTCGACCAAATAAAGACTTCGTTTGCCAGCCGGGGCGCCGACGCGGTGGCCCGCAAACTCGACGAGTTCGGCCAGTGGCTGCGGTCCGCGAGTCTGTGCGCGGCCGACAACGGTCGGCGTGCCGAGCAAGCGGCAGTCGCCTATAGCGCCGCGGTGTTGGCGATGCCGAGCGTATCCGAAGCGATCGAGACCAGGACCGCCCACGACGTCATGGCGTCGCTGGCCGCGTACAACGGTGCGGTACTCAACGGGCAGTTCGCCGAATTCGACCAGGCGCTGGCCGCCCATCAGGCCAACGCGTCAGCGGTGATGTACCAGTACGAGGAAGCATGCAGCGGGTTGGCCGCACCTTGGCAACAGCCCCCCGTGCCGCACGTCAGCCGCGGCGACGTGCACGAATCCGACCGGCACGCGAAATCGGACGATGACGGGGTAGGCAGCGTTCATCCCGGCGGCGGGGGCGGCGCAGCTGTGCCGCCTCCGCCGCCGTTGGCGCCATTCCGCGCAAATGCGGTCAAGTCGAGCGCCAACCCCAAGGAGTCCGTCAAGATCGAAGCCACCAGCGGCGCGTCTGGTATGGCAGGTATGGGTGGCGGGTACGGTCCGATGGCGGCGCTAGCACGCGGCGCCGGCACCCGTGAGCACCAATCATCTTTGGCGGTAACCCTCGATGGTGGCGGTGAGCCGGGCGCAGGGATCGCCCCAGGCGACCCGTCGTGGCTGCCTGCAACGCAACACAGCGATTCGCCTGTGGTCGTGTCGCATGTCAGTTGGGGCGCGAACACCGCAGTGTTCGACGAACTCGCCGCGCCCGCCGAACCCGAACCGCCCCAGTACGCCGATGCGGCGCAGCCCACACTGGAGCAAGTTTCAAATCGGTGGGTCTCCCCGCCTGTTATCGGCGCTGACAAGAGGTCGACGCCATGACCGCGGCACTGTCACACGAACTGACATTGACCGACGATCAGTTTCGGGTCGCGGCGTCGTGTGTCGGATTGCATGACCTGCCGGCCGTTCTAGCGTCGCGTTCGCGGCACACGACTATCGATCGACGGGAAGCGGCGATCGATACAGCGGTTCGAGAACTAGTGGGGCGCAATCTGATCGTCGCCGGTGATTTGCACCCGGAGTTGGTGCCGGTACTGGAGGCATTGCAACGGCCGGATCGGGAATTGGCCATGAGGTTGGTGACGCCTGACGGCACCGCCGGCGTCAGCGTCGCGAGACGAGGAACGCTGTGCGTGCTGGCGCGCCGGATCGCCGATGACATTTTGTTGCGCATCATCGGCCGCGGGGTCGAGTTGCGGGAGGTGTCGACGGCCTTGCTCGCTGAGCTACCACGTGCCAAGCCCGCTGAAGTTCAGCCCGTGGGAGCGCCCTTGCTGGACATGGTCGAAAGCCTATCCGGCACCCATGATCCCGTGCAGCTGGCCGACCGCATCCGATTTCTTGGGGCGGAATCGTATGCCGCGAACCTGCTCGGTTCGGCGTTGGCGTCGCGGCGGGCATTCGCCGAAATCGTCTACTACGCGCTGGCCGGCAGTGATGACAGGATTTCGCGGGGTCCTGCCGCGGTCGCGGTGTTCTACACCAGGCGTGGGCGCATCATCAGCGCCCCGAGCGCCTCGCCGACCGGACAACTGTGGAGCACCCTCAAGGCCGGTTCTGATCAAGCTGTCGGTCAGGCGATCGCCCAACTCGTCAATCTCGCCGAGGAGAAATGGGGTGAGTTGTAGCAGCGATGCGCCGTGGCAGGTGAGAAGCGGTTTTCCCGCAGCATCAAACACCAATGAGAAAGGAAAAAGAAACAAATGACGCTCAAACTTGATCCGGGTCAGGCGCCGGTGAAACTGGGGCAAATCGAAGATGCACGCCAGAATGCGCTCAAGGCGCTCCACAATATTCACGAGACGCAGACCACCATGCTGACTTCGGGCTGGCAGGGCGGCAGCGCGACGAAGTACGGCAACTTGTCAGCGACGCAGCACGACGACATCACCACAATCATCAACAACCTCAACCAGATCGTGGACACCGCCAAGGCGCAGATAAACGCCGTCCAGAACGCGGACCAGGGCTAAAGGAGCATCAAAGTCATGAGCGACATTCTCTACAACTTCCAACAGAATGATGCCTCGCTGACGGACGTCAGGGGCGGCCTTAGTGGTATTCACGACGCCAGGGAAGAAATCGGCAACCTCTTCGCCGTATTGCTTACGGTGTATGAGGGCCAAGGTGCGGACGCGCTCGATCAGGCGCAGCGGAACATCAATTCGATGCTCGATGATGTGCTGCAAGACATGACAGTCACGCAGCAGCAAGCGCAGGACCAACAGCAACTCATGCAGGCCCTCGACGCCCAGCACGCTGCGCAGTTCTGACTATCGGCAGGGAACCCGGGCGCTGTAATTGTGCGGCGCCCGGGCTCCAACCTTCGAAAGGTTGTGACCCATGGCAAGCAGTGATAATTCAGACAGCGGCAATTCGAACACCAATAGTACGCCGCCACCTGATAATGCTTCGGCACCCGGCCAAACATCGAACATCGACAATTTAACTCAAGGCTTGAAAGATTTGCAGAACAACGGTAAGGCTGATGTGAAGTTGTCCACCGCCACTCGCGACCAGTACCTGAAGATCATCGAAACGTACCGGAATGCGCTACAGGCCGAGCGCAACAAGATGAACAACCAGGTGTCGCTCGGTAATCCCGGTGACCTTCACTCCGCGAATCTGACAAAACAGAATTTGCAACTCGACATTGCTGGCCTCACCGGCGCGCAGAAGTCGATGGACAAGTATTTGGCTTACCTTGATGCATTCGAAGCGACCGTGAACGCCGCGTGTAATCGTCTTATCGAGTCCGGTTAGTATCGGAGTTCAGCCGTGGGAAATTCCAACGATACCAGCTACATCGATGGCCTTATCGAATCACACTTGGATTCCCTAGGGGGTATCCAAGCCCTCGTGGACGACGGTTATGATCTGTCGAAGGCCAACGTCACTGACGTTATCGAATACGCGCTGAAGAACGGGATAAGTCTCGATACGCTGGATAATCCTGCTATCGATTTGTCGAAGGCCAACGTCACGGATCTTGTTGAATATGCGGTGCAGAACGGGATAAGTCTCGATGCCCTGGACCATCCCGGTATCGATATTTCGAAAGCCGACGTCAATAGCCTGGTCAACTGGGCGATCTCTAACAAGATAGATCTCACCAAGCTGCAACATAATGGGATCAATATCTCGGACCACGATCTCACGCAAGATGACATAAATAACTTACAGAACCTTAAAAACAGCGATGTACAACAGTTTGACTTGAGCTCCCTGCTCAACAATATCAGCGGCAATACGACCGCCGAATCAGTTCCTATTGAAGACTTCATGCAAATGAGTTATTTGCAGCTGATGGCAGATTTTGTTCATGCCGATAGCATTCTCGATAACGGAAATGGCAACGCTTGGCGAGCGACATCGTACAACATCACTTCGGCAACAGACGCATTCAACGACGCGTTACGGAAGCAAGAAGACTTGAATCAATGGCAGGGTCAGACGCACGATGCTGCCATAGCGAACATTACCCAATCCCTAGCCGAGCCGGCGGCGATGGGGGCAGGAGCGGCAGCGTTGGGTAACCTGATTGATGCTTTTGCACACACCATTTTCGAAACACGATGGTACTTAGTCGAGGACTGGCCGGCGTACTACCAGTCATGGTTTGCTTTTCCGAATCAGAGGGATCTTCTGGACCAGAATTACAACTCATACGCGCAACTAGTGATGAATAAAGTATATGTTCCCAATATCAGCGCTATCGCGTCGAAGAATCCAACGTTCAGTTCTGGGTCCTCCACTGACAGCTCTAATTCCACCCCGCCGCCTCCTCCGCCGGATATGAACAACCCCCCACCACCGCCGCCGAAAATGTGGTGCAGCTCGAAGTGAGCGAGATAAACAAATCATCGCTCCGTGCGGCATTCGCCGCCTACG
>NZ_LZKY01000082.1:0-3857 GCF_001673055.1 Mycobacterium sp. 1245801.1 | reverse complement strand
GACATCAGGTAGCCCGTCAGCGCGCCGGTCATCGCGGTCACGTCGTCGTACGCGGTCTGCACCAGCTGCGCGACCGGCTTGAGCGCCTCGTCGACGTTGTCGATGGTCGCCGTGATCTGTCCCGTCAGGAACTGCAGCGCCTGGCCCCGGTCGCGCACGATCTTGCGGAAGAAGAAGTCGAGCGCCTGGATGGCGGTGGTGCCCTCGTACAGCGAATCGATCTTGGAATCGCGGATGTACTGCTCGAGCGGATAGTCCTGCAGGAAGCCCGAACCGCCGAGCGTCTGCAGCGATTCGGTCAGCACCTCGTACGCCCGTTCCGAGCTCACGCCTTTGACGATCGGCAGCAGCAGATCGTCGATCCGGTGCGCCATTTCGTGATCGGCACCCGAAACACGTTGCGCCACAGCGTCATCCTGATGGGCGGCGGCATACATGTAGAGCGCGCGCAGGCCCTCCGCGTACGCCTTCTGCGTCATCAGGCTGCGACGCACGTCGGGATGGTGAATGATGGTGACCCGCGGCGCGGTCTTGTCCGACATCTGCGTCATGTCCGCACCCTGCACCCGCTCCTTGGCGAAGGCCAGCGCGTTCAGGTAACCCGTGGACAGCGTGCCGGCGGCTTTGACGCCGATCGTCATGCGCGCCTGCTCGATCACGGTGAACATCTGCGCGATACCCCGGTGCACGTCGCCGACCAGATACCCGACCGCGGGCACATCCGTTGCGCCGAAGGTCAATTCGCACGTGGGGGAGGACTTGATGCCCATTTTGTGTTCCACCCCGGTGACGTACACGCCGTTGCGCGGGCCGAGCTCGAAGGTGTCCGGGTCGAACAGGAAGTTGGGCACGTAGAACAGGCTGAGCCCCTTGGTGCCCGGGCCGGCGCCCTCGGGCCGGGCCAGCACCAGATGGAAGATGTTCTCGGCGGTGTCACCCACGTCGCCGCCGGAGATGAACCGCTTGACGCCCTCGATGTGCCAAGTGCCGTCGGGTTGTTCGATGGCCTTGGCGCGCCCGGCGCCGACGTCGGAGCCCGCGTCGGGTTCGGTGAGCACCATGGTGGCCGCCCAGCCCCGCTCCACGCCTTCGGCGGCCCATCGCCGCTGCTGCTCGTTGCCCTCCAGATACAACGCCTGAGACATGAACGGGCCCAGGCAAAAGAAATTCGCCGAAGGGTTGGCGCAGATCAGCATTTCGTTGACCGCCCACGCCAGCGGTGGTGGGGCGGGCATGCCGCCGATCTCCTCGGCCATGCCCAGCCGCCACCAGCCGGCCTCCTTGAGCGCGGCCACCGTCTTGACCAACTCGTCGGACACGGTGATTTTGTGCTCGGCCGGGTCGAACACGGGCGGATTGCGGTCGGCGAACGCGAAGGATTCGGCCACCGGGCCTTCGGCGAGGCGGGCGGCTTCGGCCAAGATCGTTTTGACCGTGTCCTCGTCGAGATCGCTGTAGCCGCCGGTGCCCAGGACGGCGCCGACATCGAGAACTTCGAACAGGTTGAATTCGATATCGCGGACGTTAGCGATGTAGTGGCCCAACGCGATTCCCTCACTGGTCCTCGAGGCGGCGGATCGTCAGGCACAGTCTGTCGGACGCGGGAAAACGTACGCAACCGTAACCAGCGGCGGTCCGCGGGCGGCACGCTGCCGCGCGCCGGGAACATCGCGTCGGCCCCGGGCGTTACGGCAAATGTGACAACACTTGATCTCACCGCTGAGAAGTTCAACGAAACCATCGAGGGCAACGACATCGTGCTCGTCGACTTCTGGGCGTCCTGGTGTGGTCCGTGCCGCCAGTTCGGTCCCACTTTCCAGGCGTCCTCGGAGAAGCACCCCGACATCGTGCACGCCAAGGTCGACACCGAGGCCGAACAACAGCTGGCGGCGGCCGCCCAGATCCGCTCCATCCCCACGCTGATGGCCTTCAAGAAGGGCAAACTGCTGTTCAACCAGCCCGGCGCGCTGCCGCCGGCCGCCCTGGAGGACCTGGTCGCGCAGGTCCGCGCGTTCGACGTCGACGCCGCTGAGGCCGGGCAGGGCGAATAGCCCCGCCGCGCTGCGCGCAGAAGCACGGTCGGCCACGCGCTAGGTTGCATGGGTGAGTTTGGTACTGGTAGACCACCCGCGGCCCGGCGTCGCGCTGATAACCCTGAACCGGCCCGAGCGGATGAACTCGATGGCGTTCGACGTCATGGTGCCGCTCAAGGAGGCCCTGGAAAAGGTCACCTACGACAATTCGGTGCGCGTGGTCGTGCTGACCGGCGCCGGTCGGGGCTTTTCCTCCGGCGCCGATCACAAGTCCGCGGGCTCGGTGCCCCACGTCGAGGGCCTGACCCGCCCCACCTATGCGCTGCGCTCCATGGAGATCCTCGACGAGGTCATCCTGGCGCTGCGCCGGCTGCACCAGCCGGTGATCGCCGCGGTCAACGGCCCCGCCATCGGCGGTGGGCTGTGCCTGGCGCTGGCCGCCGACATCCGGGTGGCCTCGACCAGCGCCTATTTCCGCGCCGCCGGCATCAACAACGGCCTGACCGCCAGTGAGCTGGGCCTGTCCTACCTGCTGCCGCGGGCCATTGGCTCGTCGCGCGCGTTCGAGATCATGCTGACCGGCCGCGACATCACCGCCGAGGAGGCCGAGCGCATCGGGCTGGTGTCCAACCAGGTGCCCGACGAGCAGCTGCTGGACACCTGCTACGCCATCGCCGCGCGGATAGCAGCCTTCTCCCGCCCGGGAATCGAGTTGACCAAGCGCACGCTGTGGAGTGGACTGGACGCCGGTAGCCTGGAAGGGCACATGCAAGCCGAAGGCTTGGGACAGCTATTCGTCCGCCTGCTCACCGCCAACTTCGAAGAAGCGGTTGCCGCGCGCGCAGAACGACGACCAGCGGTGTTCACCGACGACAAATAGGCGTCTTTTCCACAAGGAGAGCGATCGTGATCACGGCCACGGACCTCGAGGTCCGCGCTGGTGCGCGCATCCTGCTCTCACCGGACGGTCCCGACCTGCGCGTGCAGCCCGGCGACCGCATCGGGCTGGTGGGCCGCAACGGCGCCGGCAAGACCACCACCCTGCGCATCCTGGCGGGGGAGACCGAACCCTATGCCGGCGCGATCAACCGGGTCGGTGAAATCGGTTATCTGCCACAGGATCCCAAAGAGGGTGACCTCGACGTGCTGGCCCGCGACCGGGTCCTGTCGGCCCGCGGGCTCGACGTGTTGCTGACCGACCTGGAAAAGCAGCAGGCGCTGATGGCCGAGGTCGCCGACGACGACGCCCGCGACCGCGCGATCCGCCGCTACGGCCAGCTCGAGGAGCGTTTCGTCGCGCTGGGCGGCTACGGCGCGGAAAGCGAAGCCAGCCGCATCTGCGCGAGTCTCGGCCTGCCGGAACGGGTGCTGACGCAGCAGCTGCGCACCCTGTCCGGCGGACAGCGCCGCCGGGTGGAACTGGCCCGCATCCTGTTCGCCGCGTCCGAGGGCGGCGCGGGGATGTCGGGTTCGTCGACCACGCTGCTCCTCGACGAGCCGACCAACCACCTGGACGCGGATTCCATCGGCTGGCTGCGCGACTTCCTGCGCGCGCACACCGGCGGGCTGGTGATCATCAGCCACAACGTTGAATTGCTCGCCGACGTCGTCAACCGGGTCTGGTTCCTGGACGCGGTGCGCGGCGAGGTCGACGTGTACAACATGGGCTGGCAGAAGTACCTGGACGCGCGGGCCACCGACGAGCAGCGCCGCCGCCGGGAACGCGCGAACGCCGAACGCAAGGCCACCGCGCTCCGCTCGCAGGCCGCCAAGCTCGGCGCCAAAGCCACTAAAGCCGTTGCCGCACAGAACATGTTGCGTCGC